>CAYLTY010000025.1:5677-56578 GCA_964386705.1 uncultured Planctomycetaceae bacterium | reverse complement strand
ATCGAGCCTTGATGAGCGTGTCAACTTTGTGCTGCGTCTCGTCGCGTTGTTCGTGAGCACCTTGGCAGCACTGATTCTTGTCTTCCTGGGGCTCGATTCGATTCCCGCCTTGCGCACGATCGGCCTGCGCCTGGTGACCGATCCGACCTGGCATCCAGCGGCAACTGCTGATGGCGGAACTTTTGGCACAATACCTATGGTGGCAGGAACGCTGCTTGTCACGGCTGGCGCAATCGCGTTGGCAGCACCAGTGGGCTTGGCGTCTGCAGTGTTTTGCCAGTTCTACGCGCCCCCGATAATCGCCAGCGGCTATCGACGTCTCGTGGAATTGCTGGCCGGGATTCCGTCGGTGGTGTTTGGCTTCTGGGGGCTCGTCGTACTGACGCCACTGCTCGCACGCTGGCACCCGCCAGGGCAGAGTCTGTTGGCCGGTATGCTGATTGTGGCGTTGATGATTCTGCCCACAATCATGCTGGTCATTGAAGCGTCCATGGCCGCAGTTCCTCGCAGTTATCTGCAGGGAGCCGCCGCCTTGGGACTCGGCCGATGGGCCACCGTGAGAAGTATTGTGATCCCAGCCGCCCGAACCGGGATTACTACCAGCGTCGTCCTGGGAGCAGCTCGAGCGATTGGCGAAACAATGGCGGTCGCCATGGTCTGCGGTAATGTCGTCAGGTTCCCGCGCGGGCTGTTCGATCCCGTACGGACTCTGACCACGAACATTGCGTTAGAGATGGGTTAT
The DNA here is from genome assembly GCA_964386705.1 of uncultured Planctomycetaceae bacterium. GTDB lineage: Bacteria > Planctomycetota > Planctomycetia > Planctomycetales > Planctomycetaceae > AM-0621. The sequence continues at coordinate 55,836 of CAYLTY010000025.1, read as the reverse complement.
GCCCTCGAACAGCATCGCAGCGCGCTGTTCGTTTCAGGCTTAGCCTTGCTGCTGATCTGCATTGCTTTGGTCTGTGTTGTGGAATGGATGCACCAGCGTGATCCTCAGCAGGGAGTCGCCTGAGATCGTGCGTACCACCCATCCGTGCCTGAATCTTCCCCAAGGCCAAACGAAATCGGATCGCATCGCTGCGGCGGTAATGTGGTGCATTGCGGTCGGCGTGAGTTCGATGTTCCTGTGGATCGTCGGTGACCTGCTGCGACATGGAATGGGACAGATCAGTCCGCAGTTTCTTACATCCGAACCGCTCAAGGCTGGACGAGCCGGGGGAATCCTGCCGATTGTGATCTCGACACTGTTGATCCTGCTTGTCGCATTGAGCGTTGCAGTACCGCTTGGACTGTGTTCCGCCGTGTGGTTGTCCGAATTCACCAGGACTCGCGGCGCTCTGTCCGTCTTCGTCGGACGCAGCCTGGATGTCCTGGCCTCGGTGCCTTCAATTGTGTTTGGACTCTTCGGAAACGCCCTGTTCTGCAACCTGCTTGGATTGGGTTACTCCATTCTGGCCGGCGGACTGACCCTGGCCTGCATGGTTTTGCCGATCCTCATCCGATCTCTGGAGGCGGGATTACGAGCTGTTCCGAATGAGTACCGTTTCGCAGCCGCTGCTTTGGGGATGAGTCGCACACGAACCGTGCTCTCCATTCTACTGCCGTGCGCGGTGCCCGGATTGATCGTGGGTCTCGTACTGGGAGCCGGACGAGTTCTGGCAGAAACGGCCGCCCTGCTCTTCACCAGCGGCTATTCCAGCCGAATGCCGCGCGGAGTGATGGATTCGGGCCGAGCATTGTCAGTCCACATCTATGACCTCTCAATGAACGTCCCCGGCGGCGAACCCCACGCCTACGCTACCGCGCTGGTACTGGTAGCACTGCTGCTGGTCATTAACGCCGCAGCCACCTGGACGACTGATCGCTGGCTCCGTCGCGAGGTCGTCACAAACCCATGACGGCAACAGTGTCACCATCCATCAACGCTATAGAGACGTGCAACCTGTCGATTCAGTACTCGGGCGAACTCGCGCTCCGGGACGTGACGCTCGCAATCCCACGAGGTCAGATCACAGCCATCATCGGCCCCTCAGGCTGCGGCAAGAGCAGCTTTCTACAATCCATCAATCGAATCTCAGACTTGATCGCCGGATGTCAAATCTCGGGCGATGTTCTGCTGGACGGCCAAAGCGTTTTTGGCAGCCAGATCGATCTGATCGCGTTGCGTCGCCGAGTCGGAATGATCTTTCAGAAGCCCAACCCGTTTCCGCTTTCGATTCGGCGCAACCTTGAGCTGCCGCTCAAAGAGCAAGGCATCCGGCACCGCGATGAACGTGACGAGATCATCCGGCAGACGCTGCAGGATGTCGGCCTGTGGAACGAAGTCCAGAATCGCCTCGATTCATCGGCGTTGGCTCTCTCGGGAGGTCAACAGCAGCGGCTCTGCATCGCCAGAGCACTCGCATTAAAGCCTGAGGTGCTGCTATTCGATGAGCCATGCAGCGCCCTCGACCCGCTCTCTTCCCGCACTGTTGAGGAACTGATCAAGTCGCTACGAACCCGCGCGACGATTGTTGTGGTGACTCACAACCTGCCTCAGGCGAAGCGCATCGCCGATCAGGTCGCGATGTTCTGGCACGCCAATGACAGCGGGCATCTGGTCGAGTACGGGCCCGCAACCGAAATCTTTGCTCATCCAAAGTTCCCGGTCACAGCGGCTTATCTGCAAGGGCTCGAAGGCTGAACTCTTTGATTCAGTAACGGCAGGTTGTTTGGCCGATCACGGAACGGCTCAGTCGACGAACATGAACTCGTTGCTGTTGACCAGCCAGCGGCACGCATTGGCCATCCCGTGCTTCGCGACGTACTGCTTGAACGCGGCGTGCTCTTCCGAATTCGGTTCGCGCAGCAAGATCCTGCGATAAAGCGCGGACACTTGATCCGCTGAAGCCCCGGCTGATTCGCGACTTGCTCGCTCGGCCAACAATTGGCAGAGACGAATCAGCGACTTGTCATTCAGAGTGGCCAGAGCCTGCAGTGCTGTCATGGATTCGCCGCGCACGGGAATTAGTTGCGAACCGTCCGGGCAGTCGAGCGTCTCCATGAAGGGATCGGGCAGCGTGCGGAAGAGAAAACGATAAACACTCCGCCGGAAGTTCGACGGATGGTTAACGTCAAAGCTGACGTAATCCACGTTCGGCGTCACATGGATACCCGGCGAGAGCACAAACTGCCGATCTGACGCTCCACCCATGCGCAAATCCAGAGTGCCAGAAGTTCGCAGCAGCGCGTCCCGAATTGACTCTGCATCCAACCGACGACGGTTCATGCGCCACAGCAGGCGATTGTCAGCATCCAGTCGTGCTGCATCGTCGCGATGAGCAGATGACTGGCAGTACGTGTCGCTAGTCACCATTTCGCGGTGCAATGCCTTCAGAGATCCCTCATGGACCAGTAACCGCGTTGCCAGCCAGTCCAACAACTCCGGATGAGTCGGCGCAGAACCCATCCCGCCGAAATCGTTCGGTGAGTCCACGATCCCTCGACCGAAGTGCTGCTGCCAGATGCGGTTCACAATCGACCGCCACGTCAGCGAATTACGCGAATCGCTGAGCCATTCGCCGAGCGCTGCCCGTCGATCTGCATCGCGTTCCAGACGTGTAGCGGGAAGCACTCCTGCGAAACTCTTGACCATCTGCAACGCGGCTGGCGGCACGACATCGCGCGGCTGAGTGATATCTCCTCGATGCAGCAACTTCACCATGCGCGGTGTTGCTGCGGGTCGGAAAGATCCATCCGCCTCAAACTGACTGCCACCGCAGTACACCATCTGCTGTGCTGGCAGTTCCGCCAGTTGATGAGCACATCGCTGCTGCAGATAGAGCGCTGCCAACTCGCGGCGCTGATCGTCGGAGCGCTGCGAACTCGGAGTCGCCACAATCTGTTCGATGTGGCTAGGAACAACGTCCAGAGACAAGGAACCCACGGTGTCCGAAACAGAAACGCGCGCTCGACCGATCAAGTGGCCCGCACCATGTACCTGATGCAGTTCGACTTTCAACCGCGCTCCCGCAGCTAATTCGACAGGCTGCTTGAAGTGGAACACCGCCCGATGCGACTTCCCGACTTCGGGATAGATGCCCCACGCAGTGCCGGGATTTCCATCCAGTGCGCGATCGATCGACCAGCCGGCCTGATCAAAATCCGCCTTCGGATTCATCAGCTCAACGCGACGCTCAGGCTTGGATGTTTCCTCGTCCTGCACCATCACAACGACTTCGTTGAGGTGCAGATTGCCGTTGTCTTGCCGCCCCGGTCCTTTGTGCGGCAGCCGATCGTCCGACAAGACGTCCAGTCGCAGTCCAGTGACTCGACTGACAGGACTTCGCAACGTCAGCGTGACAACATCCTTCTCTGGCCGCGTACCCTCTGAATAAACAGATCCATCGGATTGCTTCGTGAGCGTTGCTCCGCCGCTGGATTGCAGCGCGAGAATCTCCGGAACCTTCCAGGCCGCTGATGCCTTGAGTTGCTGCTGCTCCCAAGCTGCAACTTCATCCTGCAGCTTGCTGTCCAACAATCGATCCGCCTTCTGAGCGAACCATTGCGGAATCTGCTGCTGCTCCGCCAGCAGTTCTCGACGACGGGTGGCCATGCGCGGGTCCGGGTCGTACTTGCGGTTGCCCTTGTCACAGCCGGCGAACACGGCCTGCAGCGCGTAGTAGTCGCTCTGCTTGACCGGATCGAACTTGTGATCATGACAACGCGCGCATTGCACGGTCGTGCTGACGAAGGTCTGCATCACGGTCGTGACGATGTCGTCGCGATCAAGATACCGGGCGATCTCTCGATCCAGCGTGTCGTCGCGGATGTCTCGCAACGAACTCTCATCCCAAGGACCGGCCGACAGAAAGCCAGTCGCCGCAATCGATCGCGAATCCGTCGGGGCAATCACGTCGCCCGCAAGTTGCTCGCGTACGAACTGCCCATACGGAATATCGTCGTTGAACGCTCCGATCAAGTAGTCGCGGTAAGGCCAGGCATGATCGCGAGGTCGATCCTGATCGTGCCCGTGAGTCTCGGCAAAGTGCACGACGTCCATCCAATACCGAGCCCAGCGTTCTCCGTAGTGAGGACTCGCCAGCAGCCGATCGACCAATCGCACGTAGGCATCCGGCGACTCGTCAGCGAGGAACTCGGCAACTTCTTCCGAACTGGGCGATAGACCCAACAAATCGAAGTAGACACGCCTGATCAAAGTCCGCTTGTCGGCTCGCGGCGCGCCCTGCAATCCTGCCTTGCGACGCTCCAGTTCGATGAAAACATCAATGGGCTCTGACAACTGAACCTGCTGACCGGGCATCCCGGGAATCACAACCGGCTGAATCGACTCATAGGCCCAGTGGCTCGGCCATTTAGCCCCTTGCTCGATCCACCGTTTCAAAGTTTGTACTTCGGCTTCTGGCAACCGAGGTCCATCGGGCGGCATGCGGAGGTCAGCATCAGTCTCCGTAATGCGACGCAGGATCTCACTTTCGCTCGGCTTGCCAGGGAGAACTCCGAAGTGGCCGGACTCCAACTTCCGAGTTGCGAACTCCAACTGATCCAGCCTGAGTCCAGACTCCGCCTGATCGGCGCCATGACACTTCACGCAGCGACCCATCAGGATCGGACGCACCTCACGACTGAAGTCCACGCGGCCAGCGGGCGCATCGGCAGCCTGCGGATACTCACGCAAGCCAACCGCGACGAAGGCAACCATTACTCCGACAAGTCCCGCGAGTGCCACTCTCCGCATGAAACCGGACTCCACAATGCAGACGCAATCACCAGGTCAGAACGCTTTCGGAAAACTCAACTCGCAACGCGGCCGCTAGAAAAATCAGCGTCGACCAAGCTCCTTCAGCCGCGCTGCGGCCGCCACAGAACCCAGTCGCGCCGCGTGCTGATAGTGCAACTTCGCCACGCCCAGTTTCGCGTTGGCCTCGGCCGCCTGCCCCAGGCGCCAAGCACGATCGGGATCGTTCAGCTTCCGTTGCTCGTCAGATTCCACAGGCTCCAGTGGCGGCATCGGCGGAACAGGTTCTTTCGCCACAGCAGGACGGCGGGCGAACAAACGAAATGCGGCGTCTGCCCTGCCTTCCAGCCGCGGAGGAGCGACAGGAGCGGCCTCTTCTGCCGCTTCCAAGACCAGTCGATCCATCTCAGTAAGGTCCTGAATCCAGACCGAAGTCGTCAGGCTGATTGAACCGAATTCCCGTCCAATCGATGAACCTCGGCAGCAGCAAGGACCGGGACCGGGAAAGAATCGAGACTCCGCGCCGTAGCTCACCCCACCCAGAAACAGGGCGCCTCGATCTGGAACCAGCACCGCTGTCCCAACCCCAAACTGCGACACGACCGGCTGCTGAATCACCAACTGCGCGCTGGCGACGTTCGCCGCCAGCAGCACGTATCCTCCGACCAGCCCACTCAGGAAGCGCGACATGCTCACCTCGCAGAGTTTGAAACCACATGACTGCCGAGACTCCGCAAAGCGTCAGATTACTCCAACCACGGCTTCAAGACAGGCACAATTTCGTCAGCCCAGATGAAGTAGCCCTTCTCCGACAAGTGCAGGTAATCGGGCATCAGCTCTTTCGGCAGACTTCCATCTTCCGCCAGGAACTTCGAACCAATGTCTCGGAAGTGCACATGCTCGCCATCGTGCAATTTGGCAAGTTCCTCATTGAGCGTCTTGATACGGCGGCGGAAATCCGTGTCAGGCTTCTGGTCGCGCGGAAAAGCTCCGAACAACAGGATCTTCGACTTCGGCAATCGCTCGCGCAACGTTGAAACGACAGTCTTTACGCCCCGCGCCACGTCAGCGGGCTGATCGTTATGCAGGCCAAAGTTATTTGTCCCGATCATCAGCACGATGGCCTTCGGACTGATTCCGTCAATTTCGCCGTTCGTGATACGCCACAGGACCGTCTGCGTCGTATCGCCTCCGATTCCGAAATTCGCCGCCTTCCGCTGAGCGAAATGCTTCTGCCAGGCCGCGTTGTTTCCCCAGCCTTCCGTGATGCTGTCTCCGAGAAACAGCACATCAACGTCCCCCTGCTTGGCGCGAGCTAGAAACTTCTCATGCCTCATTTTCCACGAGGCGACGGACATCCAGGGATACTCTTTAGTCCGCGCCGCGGGCTGGGCCGGATCTTCGGCCCAACTGCATACCGCCAACAGACTCCAAGCCAACAACGTGCAAATCCACTTCTGCATGTTACCTCTCACTGCTGAATGGCTGAGATGCTCTGAGTCGCCAAGGACGTCAGAAATATGAAAACAAAAGATGCGTAATCGAATCCTAAGGGTTCCGCACGTCGGGCGCACAACCCGATCGCCAACCGTCGCGATGCTGGCAAAGTTTCCGCGACCGGAGACGTCCGCAACTCAGACATCTGTGGAGCATCAATCTTATCAGTCAACGTCCGCTCGATGTGGGCTACCTCCGTTTGTTGCCGATCACCGATGCGATGAATTGCATCGCTCGCGGCTTGAAAAGAAGGGTATCCCGTGGTGCTGATTTCCTGGCTCTCCGGTTTGGGCAAGTGCTTCTCGAAATACCAGTCGTCTCGTAAACGCCGCAGCGGCAAGCTTGGTGGAGTTTGCGGGCCGTCCGAGACCATGGAAGTCCGCAACATGCTCACCGTCAACGCCGCGCTCGTCAGCGGAGCTTTAAACATCAGCTCCAACGCGGGCGACACGATCGCCGTCAGCGCAAACGGCGCCGGAAATGTGACGCTGCAAGTCAACGGCGTCAGGTTCGCCGGTTTAGGTACGATCAGTGCGTCGTCGGTCCAACAGATCAACGTACGCGGCGGCAACGGCGCCAACACGATCGACCTCAGCGGAGTGACAGCAGCCGACTACACTAGTCTCACCGGCGGCGCGTCGAGCATCAACGTCCGGGGCGGCGAAGGCAACGACATCATCATCGGAGCCGCAGACCTTCCAGCCTTGATCAACGGCGATGAGGGCAACGATACGCTCACTGGCGGATTCTCGGGCGATTCCATCACAGGTGGCGACGGAGCGGATTCCATCGTCGGTGGGCTAGGCAACGACACGGTTCGCGCCGGTAACGGAGCAGACGTCATCAACGGCGGTGAAGGCAACGATCAGCTCAACGGTGATGGCGGAGCTGACACGATTTCCGGCGCTGACGGCAGCGACGTGATCTCTGGCGGTTCCGAAAACGACAGCATCACTGGCGGCGATGACGAAGACACCATCTCTGGAGAAGCGGGCAACGACACCGTCAACGGTGGTGCTGCGGACGATCTGATTTCCCTGGGGTCAGGCCGCGATTCGGCACTGGGCGGACTCGGCGATGACACCATTCAAGGTGAAACGGACGACGATACCCTCAAGGGCGAAGGCGGTTTCGACAGCATCGAAGCTGGTTCCGGCGATGACTCGGTCCTCGGTGGCGAAGGCGATGACATCATCGCCGGCGCGGCCGGCAACGACACGCTGGTGGGCGGCGATGGCAATGACAGCATCTATGCCAACGGCGGCAACGATCAGGCCTTCGGTGACAGCCTGGACTCGCTGGTGCTGAGTGCCGGCAACGACCTGATCCTCGGTAACGATGGCAACGACACACTCGCTGGCGGTGGCGGCGAAGACAGCATGTTCGGAGCCGCTGGCCAGGATCTGCTGCAGTCCCGCGATGTTGATTCTTCGTCATCCAACGTCGCACTGCCCGGTATCGCCGGTGCCGACAGCCTCGACGGCGGCTCTGGCAATGACACTCTGATCGCGGGCGATGGTGCCGACACGCTTGTCGGCGATCTGGGCATTGATCGCCTGGAAGGCCGCGACGGTCACGACAGCATTCGCGGCGGCGAAGGCAACGACAACATGCTGGGCGGTCGCGGTAATGACACGATCGGCGGCGACAATGGCTCTGATTCGATCACGGCCAGCGCCGGCGATGACCTGATCTCCGGTGGAGCTGACAACGACACCATCTCAGGCGGGCTCGGACTGGATACGATCGCGGGCGACGCAGGCAACGACCAGATCTTCGGCAACGCCAGCGGCGCGGCTTCGACGGCCGGTGACGACGACCTGTTGGCTGGCGGTGCAGGCAATGACACCGTCAACGGCGGCGGCGGGGGAGACGTGATCTCGGGCGGGGACGGCAACGACGTTCTTCTGTCCGGCGACAGTTCGGCGGTATTCGCCGCGGACACCCTCGTTGGGGACGCGGGCAACGATACTCTCACGGGCTCCAATGATACCGATGTTCTGGATGGTGGCGCTGGCAACGACCTGCTGAATGGTGGCTCGAACCACGACACCATGAGCGGTGGCGATGACCGTGACACCCTCTTCGGTGGATCCGGAGACGATGAACTCTCGGGCGGCGCTGGCAACGATGAACTGTATGGCGATGCTGGCAACGATCTGCTGAACGGCGACGCCAGCCGCGATATTCTCGATGGCGGCCTCGGCAACGACACATTGGACGCAGGTGACGGAGATACCGAGTTCCTGCGAGTCACTGGCACGACATCCGCGGATTCCATCGTCGTGACTTCCACCAAAGCGGGAGGCAGCGAAGTACGGTTGGTGCTCACGAGCGGCAGCACGATTGACCAGATTGTTCTCCGACCGCTGGTCGGTTCGAACCTCAATCAGCTCGATACGGTCGAGATTCTGACCGGCGCCGGTAATGACACCGTCACGATTCAGGACCTGTCCGATCCAACCACTATCACCCTGCTGTCGATTGACCTCGGCATCGGCAACGACACCCTCAACGCCAGCAACCAAACGAATTCGCTGGTGGTGCTGCGAGCCACGGGCAATGACGGCAACGACGCCATCACCGGCGGCGCGGGACGCGATTCTCTGAATGGCGCTGGCGGCAGCGACACAGTGCGCGGCGGTGACGGGAACGACGTCATCACGGGTGAAGGTGGAACCGACAGCCTGGTGGGCGGAGCGGGCTCCGATTCAATCAGTGGTGGTAACGACAATGACATCATCCAAGGTAACGATGGCGGCGACACCCTGAACGGCGATCTGGGCAACGACAGCATTCAGGGCGGCGCGGATGATGACCTGCTCGCAGGCTTGAGCGGTAACGACACTCTCGAAGGCGGTACCGGTGCTGACAGCGTCTATGGCCTCACCGGTGATGACCTGCTCGACGGTGGCAGCGGAGACGATGTGCTCAACGGCGGTGAAGGTGCTGATCGCCTGACTGGCCGCTCTGGCAATGATTACCTCGTCGGCGGCAACGGCAACGACACGCTCAACGCGGGTGAAGGCGATGACACGCTGGATGGCGGTTCCGGCAACGACGCACTCGCTGGCCGCGACGGTCACGATTCACTCATCGGCGGCGGCGGCAACGACGCACTGCTCGGCGATGCTGGCGACGATTCGCTATATGGCAACGCCGGTGATGACACGCTGATCGGCGGGGACGGGGACGATCTCGAACGCGGCATGGCGGGCAACGACCGTATTGCCGGCAACGACGGCGATGACGATCTGAGCGACAATCTCAGCTCCGAAATCAACGAGTCCGCGGCCATCTCGGCGATCCTCAGAAATGCCTTGGCGGCACTCGATTCGTAGGTTTGATACCCGAACTGACTGGCTCAAGTTCGTTTGTTGACAGCGTCCTTGAGCCAGCGTCCCAGTGCATCCCCTGCCCTGATCGCATCACACAGGGGACCGTTTCGGAAAGCCGTACGCATGCGAGTTCGCAGTTCGTTGAGTGCCAGAGGATCTCCGGCTAGCGAAACGGCTCGATCTCGGTATTCGTCCAGCGAGTATGTAACCGTCTCGGTAACTCCTGAATGCAGCAGCATGCTCATCGTCTGTCGACCAGCCAATGTGTCTCCCGCCAACGTGACGACAGGAACTCCCATCCACAAAGCATCCGCACTTGTTGCACCACCGGAGAACGGAAACGTATCCAAGGCGATGTCAATGCCTCGATAAGCGTTGTAGATTTCGCGGTGACTCGACCAGCCGTGACACTCAATGCGAGTTGCATCCACGCCATCGGCTTCGAGAACCGAGATGATCCCCTGCCGCGTCTCTGGATCAGTCAACCCGGAGTTGCGCAGTTCCAGCCGTGCATTGGGAACGCTCTGCAGAATCTCTGCCCACAGCCTCAAGACCTGAGGAGTGGTCTTGTCGAGCTTATTGAAGCTGCCGTACGTCGCATAACCTTTGCTCAGGCAAGGACTGTCAGAGGACTCAACGTCATCCGCAAAGGCCGGCGGCTCAACGCAAACCCACGGCCCATCCAGCCAGACGACCTCTTCTGAATAGAACGCCCTCTGCTCGTCAGGAATCAAAACTCGATCCGCGATGATGAAGTCCATCGCGGCCAAGCCCGTGGTACCTGGATAGCCAATCCACGTGGCCTGAACAGCGGCCGGGCGTCGGGCAAAAACCAGCAACCGATGCTGCCCCGTGTGCCCGGCGAGATCAATGAGCACATCAATTCCATCCTGACGAATGAGTCCCGCTAGCTCTTCATCAGAGTGCAGACGAGTATCGCGCCATCTACTCGATGCAGTGCGAAACCGCCGAGTGATCTCATCCGCGTGTGGACGATCCGAGTAGCAGAATGTTTCGATGTCTTTCGGCAGATGCTCAAACGCCCGGATGAGAAAACGTCCGACCGGATGATTGCCGAAATCAGGCGACACAAACCCGACGCGCAGCGGTCGCGTTGAATCACCATGTAATCGAGAGTGCTCGCTGCCAGACCAGGGTGCGGCGTGACGTCGGTCCCACTCACGGTGCGCTTCCAGCAATTCTTCTGGTGCTACCTCAGGATCGCACTGCAGAGTGGCCAGTAGATTCGTGTGCGCCACCATGTAATCGGACTTAGACTGCAGGGCATGTTCAAAACAACGTCGCCCCACTTCCAGTTGCCCTTGCAGCTTCCGCACGACTCCCAGGTTGTTCCACGCCGTCAACAGCCCGGGCGACACAGAAATCGCGCGTTCGTAACTGCGAGCCGCCTGAGCCAGTTGAAACATCGCTTCCAGAGACGCACCACGGTTAAACGCCGCCTGAGCCAACGAAGGACGCAACCGCAAACACTCGTCAAACGCGGCGACAGCAGCCTGATATTGATGCTGATCATGCAACGCAGCACCAAGCCCCAGCCACAGTTCCGCGACGTCCGGACGATGCTGCAATGCCGCTCGACAGATGGCCTCAGATTCTGCCGCTCGATCTCGATCTCGGATGAGATTCGCTAGATTGTTCAGCACCTGCACCGCTGCCGGCGCAATCGCCAGCGCCGAGCGAAAAGCCGATTCCGCCGCCGCGAACTGACGCTGCTGGCGGAGGGCCAATCCCAGATGATTCCACGCGGAGACGTGCCTGGGATCAATCGCCAACGCACTTCGAGCCGCAGCTTCAGTGGCAGGATCGCACCGCGCGTTCAAAACCATCGCCAGGTTATCGAAGTAATCAGCAGCGGTCGGATCAATCACCGTGCAGTCGCGGAAGTGTCGCTCTGCGTTCGCCAAGTCTCCCCTGCGAAACGCAATGCCCCCCAATATCTGGCTGACCTGAGCGTGCCGCGGCACCGCCCGGAGAATCGCCAGGCAAATGGCTTCCGCCTGCTCGAACTGGCATTGCTCAAAATGCTGAATTGCGAGATCGATCGCTTGTTCCAAAGTCATGAAGTCAGCCTGAATACAAACGAGGACTGACGCAAGAGAAGTTCTCTCGAACGAATGTCAGCCACAAGCCATCTCAACGAATGTCGAAGCATCATCCCAAGCGTTACGCTACGGAGTTATTGGGAGTAATTCCGGGCCTCAAGGAAGCATATTGTCATGCCGTTACCGCACCGTCTTCTCACGTGGCCAATCTTTTGCTTCGCGCTCTGGTTGAACCTGATCAGCCAAAGTACCTGTAGTGCTGCTGAAGTGTTTGTCGCGTTCTGGAACGTCGAGAATCTTTTCGACACCAAGGATGATCCCGCAGTTGAAGGCGATGAGGAATTCACGCCGACAGCCACTAAGGAATGGTCCGCGGAACGGCTGGAGATCAAGCTGGACAATCTCGCTCGCGTCATCAGCAAGATGAATCAAGGACGCGGCCCCGACGTACTTGGCCTGTGCGAGATCGAGAATCGTGTGGTCGTCGAGATGCTGGTTGCGAAACTGAAACCCCTGAAGCGTGACTATCACATCCTCCACAAAGATTCGAAAAGCAGTCGTGGCATCGACTGTGCCCTGATTCACGATGCCAAAGTAACACAACTCACCAACCCGGTTCGATTCGTGGACATGAGCGAATTCTCAACACGCGACGTCGTCGAAGCGAAACTACAAACCCAGAATCGTCCCTTCACCGTGATGGTGAACCACTGGCCCTCGCAGATGAGTACTCAGGAACAGAGGAACAAAGTCGCCACCAAAGTCCGGTCACGGCTGAACGAGCTTCTGAAACAAGATCCTCAAGCGGATGTAATGCTGATGGGCGATTTCAACGAAATGCCTGGATCACCCGCCGTCGGCAAGACGCTCGGCACTTGGGGCGATTCCAAGTCTCTACGCCCCGGGATCTTCTTTAACTCTATGTGGAAACCGCACTCCGACGGCGAGAACGGCACCTACGTCTACAACAATCGCTGGGAAGTGCTCGACCAGATGATCTTCTCACCGGGCATGCTGGATGGTCGCGGCGTGAACTGGGTGCCAGACTCATCGCAGCCACTGAAGGAAGACTTCATGCTCTTCAAGGCGAGGAACCAGAAGTCCATTCCGCGTCCGTCGCGAAGTTACAGCGGCGACAAGTTTCACGCGGACGGTTATTCAGACCACCTGCCGGTATTTTGCCGCCTGAGCGTCAATTGACTCGCCCGCCGCATCGGGGACACTTTGGATTCCGCTTGCCGTTACCCAGCGTCCTCGCGTTACTCGCCTGCCGAAGAAGGTCCCGCCTCATGCCAATTCGTCTTCGAGTTTGCAGCGTTTTAATTCTGGTGCTGATGCCATTGATGGCCAACATCGAGCCTGCCGCATCCGCCGCCGATAAGCTGTCCTTCAATCGTGACATCCGGCCGATTCTGTCGGACGCATGCTTTCAATGCCACGGCCCTGACGAAAAGCAGCGCAAGGCGGGTCTGCGACTCGATCTTCGCGAGCAGGCGACTCACGCGGCGGAGTCCGGCGCGACGGCCATCGTTCCCGGCAAAGCTGATAACAGCGAACTGCTGAAACGACTGCTGTCGTCCGACCCCGACCTCCGCATGCCTCCTGCCAGCTCCGGTAAGATGATCACACCGCAGCAGATTAAGATCCTGCGCCGCTGGGTCGACGAGGGTGCTGAGTATCAGGGACATTGGGCATTCATCTCTCCGACTCGCGGTACCGCTCCTAAGACGAAGAACACAACCTGGGGCAAAAATGACGTCGATCAGTTCATCCTCGCGCGTCTTGAACGAGAAGGTCTGCAACCATCCCTCGAAGCAGACAGAATCACGCTGATTCGTCGTGTGACTCTCGACCTCACGGGACTGCCTCCGACACCTACGGAGGTCGATACTTTCTTGGCTGACACGTCTCCTCAAGCCTATGAACGACTGGTGGATCGGCTCCTGGCTTCACCGCGTTACGGCGAGGTCATGGCTCTCCGCTGGCTGGACTACGCGCGTTACGCTGACAGCAATGGCTTCCAGGTCGACAGCAGTCGCTTCCAGTGGCCGTGGCGCGACTGGGTGATCAACGCCTACAACAAAAATCTGCCGTTTGATCAGTTCACCATCGAACAACTCGCCGGCGATATGCTGCCGAATGCGACGCGAGATCAGATCATCGCGACCGGCTTCAATCGCAACCATCGGCTGAATGGCGAAGGCGGTATCATCGCCGAGGAATGGCGCGTCGAAACTGTGATCGATCGTGTCGAAACAACCGGTCTGACATGGCTCGGTCTGACGTTGAACTGTTGCCGTTGCCACGACCACAAGTATGACCCGATCACGCAGAAGGAGTTTTATGGCCTCTTCGCGTTCTTCAATAACATCACCGAGAGCGGAACGCTGCAGGGCGAGTCCAAGAACACCGACCCCACCGTCACGGTGACAACCCCCGAATACGATGAGCAGATCGCGAAAACCAACGCAGCGATCAAAGCCGCTGAGTCGAAAGTGGCCGAATCGGGCAAACAACTTCCAGAACTGATCGCCGCGTGGGAACCAGGCTTTAAGACGCAGCTCAGCGAACAAAAGACCGTCTGGCGTGTACTGGACGCGACCGAAGTAAAGTCGCTGGGTGGCGCGACGCTCGCCAAACAACCTGATGGCACTTACCTCGCGTCAGGACCGAATCCGAATTCAGATACCTACCAGATTGTCGCACCGCTTGCTGAAGGCACCTTCACCGGGCTGTTGCTGGAATGTCTGCCCGATCCCAGCCTGCCGAACCAGAGCCTGGGGCGATATGCGAATGGCAACTTCGTGCTGAGCGCCATCGACGCTCAAGTTTCAGCGCCCAGTCTGAGTTCACCGCGTGCCGCCACATTCAAGACGGCCGAAGCGAGCTACTCGCAGCAAGGCTGGAACATCAAGCTGGTGATCGACCGTAATCCCGGACAAGGCTGGGCCGTAGACGGTCCGACCAATCGCGATCCCAAGAAAGCGATGTTCCTGGTTGATGCTCCGATCACCGTGCCCGCCGACGCAACGCTGACCGTGCAGCTCAAGCACAGCGCCATCAACGGCCATAACATTGGCCGGTTCCGCCTCTCCGCAACGTCCCTTCCGCCGACGACAGTCAAGCTGGACGGTGCGCAGATCCCGGATTCGCTGAAGACCATCCTGGCACTTTCCGCCGAACAACGTTCGCCAGCTCAACGCACGGAACTCGAAAAGTTCTTCCGCGCGAATGTTGATAGTCCTCTGAAGCAGGCTGAAACCGCACTCGCCGCAGCGAAGAAGGAACAAGATGAGATCCGCAAGAAACTGCCCACCGTGATGGTGATGCAGGAAGGCCCAGCGCGCGATGCGTTCCTGCTCGTGCGAGGCCAGTACGACAAACGCGGTGACAAAGTTCCGGCGACGCTACCCGCCATGTTGCCCGCCTTGCCTGCCGGTGAATCGCTCAATCGACTGGGACTCGCGAAGTGGATCGCCAGTCCGCAACACCCGCTCACCAGCAGAGTCTGGGTCAATCGCATTTGGGAGAAGTACTTCGGCATGGGGCTGGTGAAGACCACGGAGAATCTGGGATCTCAGGCGGAGTACCCCAGCCACCCCGAACTGCTGGACTGGCTCGCTGTCGAATTCGCTGAAGGCAGTACTGACGGCACGCGACGAGCATGGGACATGAAAGCGTTCCAGAAGCTCATCGTGATGAGTGCAGCTTACCGGCAGTCCTCGCGCATAGCCCTGCCCGCTTTCGACGCCGCCAAGCTTGTCACGATGGACCCGGACAATCGCCTGCTGTCACGCGGACCACGAATTCGCCTGCAGGGAGAACTGCTCCGCGACCAGGCCCTCGCAGTCAGCGGCTTGCTGGTCGACAAGATCGGCGGCGCCAGCGTGCGTCCTTACATGCCCGACGGTATTTGGGATGAAACCAGCCGCTATGGAGATCTTCGCAACTACAAGCACGAGGTCGGAGAAGGTCTCTACCGACGCTCTCTCTACACCATCTGGAAGCGCACCGCGGCCCCCCCGACGATGTTGCTATTCGATGCTCCGAGCCGAGAAATCTGCACCGTCAAACGCTCGCGCACGAACACGCCGTTGCAAGCCTTGTCGCTGCTCAACGAAGTCACGTTCGTGGAGGCCGCCCGCAAGTTGGGCGAGCGCATGCTGACTGAAGGCGGAACAACGACCGACTCACGCCTGGCCTTCGGTTTTCATCTGTGTCTGGGTCGGCAACCGTCAGCGGTGGAACTGAAGCTGCTGAGAGAAGGACTCACGGCAGACACAGCCCGTTTCAAAGCTCAACCAGAGGCGGCCAAGCAGATCAACGGTGTAGGCGAATCGAAGCCTGCTGCCAAATCGGATCCGGCTGAATTGGCAGCGTGGACGTTGACCGCCAATGTGCTGCTGAATCTCGACGAGTTCGTCACACGCGAGTAATCGCCAGCCGCCAGGCGCCCGAATCAACACGATCGCCGGAGTGGGTCGCACGACATCGCCTCAGAGTCGCAACACAGGATCACCACGATGAAGAAAGCCAGCGGAGTTTGCGTCATTCAGAACGGCCAGCTTGTTGACGGCACCGGAGCCGCCGCAATTCCGAACGGCTGCGTCGTCATCAGCGACGGCGTCGTGACCTATGCCGGTCCGGCTGCCAAAGCTCCGCCCGTTCCCGCGAAAGTAAGCACCATCGACGCCAAGGGCGGCACGATCCTGCCCGGACTGGTGGAAGCTCACTTCCATCCCACGTACTTCAACGTCGCGGCGTTGGAAGACCTCGATATCAAATATCCGGTCGAGTACGTCACCATTCTCGCCGCCTGCAACATGAAGCTGGCTCTGGAGTGCGGTTACACCGCAGCTCGTAGCGGCGGCAGCCTCTTTAACATCGATGTGTGGATGAAGAAGGCCATCGAGAACGATCTCATGCCCGGCCCGCGTTTCGTCACTGCGGGCCGTGAAGTCTGCGGCGCGGGCGGCCTGATGGACTGGAACCCTGAGTTTCGCAAGATCGGCATGGAAGGCCTGATCCTGCTCGTCAACGGTCCTGACGAGGCAAGGTCCGCAGTGCGCAAGCTGGTGAAGGATGGAGTTGAGTGGATCAAGACCTACCCAACCGGCGATGCAGCGTCACCCGATATCAACGACCACCACACACTGTGCATGACCTTTGAAGAGATGCATGCCGTTGTCGCGACCGCCCATAACCACGGCCTGAAAGTAACCGGACATTGCCGCGCCACCGAAGGTATCAAGAACGCTCTGCGAGCTGGCTACGACGCGATCGAGCACGGCACATTCATGGACGACGAGGCTCTCGACTTGCTGCTGCAGCGCGACGTCCCGGTTGTACCGGCGCTGTACTTTGAGCATGCCAGTATCGAGCACGGTCCAAGTTTCGGCATGGGGCAGCGCGTTATTGACGGCCACAAAGAGACTCTGGAAGGCGGTGCCGAAAGTGCCCGCCGTATTCTGAAAGCTGGTGGTCGGCTCGGCATGGGCGGCGACTATGGGTTCGCCTGGAACCCTCACGGCGACTACGCCAAGGAGCTGGAATTCTTCGTCAAATACGTCGGTTTCTCGCCGATCGAAGTCATCATGTGTGCCACGAAAACCGGTGCCGAAATCATGGGACGCGGCGATCAGATCGGCACGCTTGAGGCCGGCAAACTCGGTGACGTGCTCGTCGTCGAAGGCGACGTGCTCAAAGACATCGCCCTGCTGCAGGACCGCTCCAAGTTCGTGGCGGTCATGCAAGGCGGCGTGGTTAAGTCAGGCCAGTTGATGAATCCAGCCTGGAGCTGATGTTGGTCAGGCATTCTCTCGCGACGTGTGGAATCCCATGCGTCGCGGCGTCTTGATCAATGCGGAAGCCACAACATTCGAGATCCGCGCCAGGAACGATCCATTCGGCTCCTGCGGCTGAGTTGTCAACAGAATGAAGAACGCGTCTTGCTCCGGATCGATCCAGAGAACGGTCCCAGTGGCTCCCCAATGACCGTACGTGCGAGGGCCGAGCACATCGCCGAAGTTCGCGCTGTGAGCCGGCCAATTCAGCCTCCATCCCAACCCCCAAGGCTTGCAGCGACGGTCCGTCTCCGGAACGTCGGGCATGAACTCCAGCTGATTGCGAGTCGACGCTGCAACCATCGCTGGCGATAGAATCACTCTGTCTTTCAGCGTGCCCTTGCCTAGCATCATCTGGCAGTACAGGCCCAGATCTGTCGGCGTTGTGAGTAAGCCACCCCACGGTGCTCCCAGCATGCGCCAGTACCGGCTGTTCCAGTTCCAGTCCTGACCAACATGATCCTCGGGAACGCGGATCTCGGCGATGCGATCTGCTGGCGGCGCGTTGCCTTCAAACCACCAGGCCGGAGCCCCCAGCCACGAATCAACCATCCCCAACGGCTCAAAGATCTCCTTGCGAATGAACGCCGGGCAGGTCATGCCTGTGATGCGTTGAATGATCTCCGCCACCATCAGAATGCCCATGCTCTGATACATCACGCCGCGGCCCGGGGAGAACCCCAGCGATTCCTCGTACGTGCCAGCAGCGAACTCGGACAGAGGAGCATGAGCTTTGCGCAAATCGAGATTGTTGGCCAGCATGTCCGGCAGACCGGATGTGTGCGTCAGCAGATTGCGAATCGTCACTCCATTTTTGCCGTTCTTCCCGAACTCCGGGACATACTCGATCACTCGATCTGACAACGTCAGATCGCCGCGTTCGACCAGCATCAACAGCGCGGCGCAGACGATCGGCTTCGTGATGGACGCGATCAGAAAGACGGCGTCATTGCGAATCGGCTGACTGCCATCCACTTTCTGATGACCAAAGAGCTGAGGCTTAACCATCGAATTGGCTCGCCCGGCAATCAGACCAGCGGACGGCATCATCCCCTTCTCGCACCATTGCTTGAGCAGATCGCACGCATGCTGCCAGCGATCCGTTGCAAAACCCACCTGCTCGGGGGAGTCGAATTCGATAGCGGTCATGCAGATGCCTCAACGCAAGAAGGTGCAAAGGAACAACGTCCAACGAACTCAACGAAAGCTTATCGTCGACCAGGATACTCTGAAGGCGACCAACCCAGGCAACGCTTGAAGGTTGTGGAAAACACGAATGGGTTTTGATAGCCCACCTCGCGCGCAATTGCCTCAATCTTTGAGTCCGTGGTTTGCAGAAGTTCCGCAGCCCGGCGCATCCGCAGCCAGATCAGTTGCTGACGCGGCGTGCGTCCCAGTTCGCGGCGACAAAGTCGCTCAAGTTGCTTTTCACTTAGATGAACAACGCGAGCCAGATCGCAGCTCATCCAAGGTCGCGTCAAGTCCGCTTCCACTGCTTCCCACAAATGCCAGATTCGCTCATCGAGCCCGGCCGGCTCCGCGAACTGTTTGACGTAACCCGCAATCAACTGCACCCAATGATCAACAAGGGCCGGCGTCGCGGCGCGTGTGCACTCGTGATACAGCCCTTGAATGGCATGTTGCAACGTCGCGTTATCGAACTTCGCCAGTACCGGGGACGAGCCCGTTGCCAGCGGCTTCTGTCCCGGAGCCTCCAAGTAGCGAATCCAGCAATGGTCCCAGTGCGAGCCGCTCACATGAAATGCCTGCAACGTACCGGGCGGTAACAGGAAAGCTTGCCCCGGCGATACACGCTGCCAACGGCCATCCACGAGCACCCGGCCCTCACCGGCAAGACTTGCGAGAAAGTAGCTGCCACCCAGCTTCGTGCGCACGATGTCAAAGGGAGCCGGCATCAAGGCCACACCCAGATGTTGAATCTGGTACCGCTTCAAAAGAGGGCATACTGCGGCGTCAACCAGCCAGTCCCGCGAGTCCGTCGTGTCGGCCCGCACGGTCCAGAGTTGAGCCTGCGGGTTCCGCACGTCGGTTTCCACGAGTCGTTTGCTCGACACTGCCACTCGCCGACTCCTCTCTCAAATCGCACGCATTACTTCGTCGGCTGAGGACGACCGAACTGCTTCCAATAAAGTTCCTTGAAGGGATTCACTTCCGGACCAATCGCCTTCTCGTTGTCCATCAGCGGCAAGGCTTCGGTCCACCACTTGTCGTAAGCCTGCTTCAGATCCGCCACTACGGCCGGATGCTCAGCGGCGACATTCACTTTCTCACCGGGATCTTTCTGGAGATCAAACAACTCCCACTGGCCCGGCTTTACCGCCACCAGATGGAACTGCGCAGTCCGCACGCTGCAATTCGAGTACTTCGCCAAGTTCGGATCTGAACCTTTCTCCCAACGGCCCACATGAGTGAACAGAGTGCGATCCTTCCATTCAGCAGCGGGATCGCTCAGTAGCGGAACCAGACTCCGGCCTTCAACCTGCTGGCTGGCCTTCTCGGAGAGCTTGGCTCCCGATAACTCAGCGAACGTCGGCAGCACGTCAATGTGAGCCGTCAGCTTCGTAACCGAAGCCGGTTTCAGAGTACCGGGCCAGCGCCAGAAGCTCGAAGCTCGAATTCCGCCCATGAACTGAGTGGCCTTTTGGCCGCGCATCCCCGCGTTGAAGACCTTCGTTCCGGCGGTGCCCCCGTTGTCGTTCATGAAGACGACTAACGTCTCGCGGTCGATCTTCCACTCTTCCAGTTTCGCCAGCAGTCGGCCGATGTTGTCGTCGATGTTGGTAATCATGCCGAAGAAGGAAGCGACGTTCTTCGGCTGATCGGGATACATCGCAACGTACTCGGGTGGGCAGTCGAGCGGCCCGTGCGGAGCATTCGGCGAAATCCAGGCCAGAAACGGCTGCTTGCCTTTTGCCTCGCCAATCCACGCCTGAGCCTGCCTAAAGAAGACGTCGGTGCAATAGCCTTCGGTCTTCACAAACTTGCCGTTATGCAGGATGGCCGGGTTGAAGTAGCTGTTGTTCGGAGCATCTCCGCAACTGCCGGCGTAGGTTTGCCCGATCCCGCCGGCGCCGTGAATGAACATCTCATCGAAGCCGCGTTTGCTCGGCCAACGATCCGGCTCATCACCCAAATGCCACTTCCCAAAAATCCCGGTCGCGTAACCGGCCGACTTCAGCACTTCGGCCAACGTCGTCGCACCAGGCGTCAGTCGCTCGCGTTCCAGAATGGTGTGCGTCACGCCGTTCTTGAACTCGTGCCGGCCAGTCATCAGACATGCCCGAGTCGGCGCGCAGGTCGGACTCACCATGAAGTCTTCAAATCGCACGCTCTCACGATGCAATCGATCGAGGTTCGGCGTCTTGATCACCGGATTGCCGTTCGCCGCAATGTCGCCGTACCCCTGATCGTCGGTAATCACGAAGATGATATTCGGGCGCCGATTCCGGAGCTCTTCGCTCGCTTGGGCTACCTGGCTGCAACTTAGCCAGAAGCAAAATGCGGAGACCAGACATCCCGCCCAGCGGACGAGCCGCAATGACACGCCAATCGCAGCGACCTTCTCTGCACGGAGACAACCAGTGAGCATCGAGCGGTCCTCCCAAGAGAGTATTTAAGATCAGGGCTTGCTGAAGATTTGAGGCAATTTGGCGTCCGCTGCTTTTAGCGCGGGGTTCACTGCCATCACTTCCGAAATGCGACGGACGATTTCATCCCCGGTGACCCCATCTGCTTCAGCGTTGAAGTTCGTCACGATGCGATGCCGCAGAACGGGCGCCGCGATCGCTCGCACGTCATCAGTGCTGACAAAGAGGCGACCATGCAACATTGCACGCGCCTTCGCACCGAGAATCAGGTACTGGCTCGCACGCGGCCCGGCGCCCCAACTGACATACTTTTGCACGAAGTCCGGGACTTGCTCCTTGCCGCGACGAGTCATTCGAGCCAGTTGCATGGCGTAACGAATCACGTGATCGGCGACGGGAATGCGTCGCACCGTCTCCTGCAGTGCCAGGATTTCGTCTAAAGACAGGACCTTCTCGATGGATGTCTGCTTCGGTGCTGTCGTCTGCCGCACGATGTCGAACTCTTCGTCGGCACTGGGGTAGTCAACGAACACCTGAAACATGAAACGGTCCAACTGAGCTTCCGGCAACGGGTAGGTGCCCTCATGCTCGATGGGGTTCTGCGTCGCCAGTACGAAGAACGGTTCCTGCAACTTGTGTCGCTTGCCGCCCGCCGTGACCTGATGCTCCTGCATGGCTTCCAGCAACGCTGCCTGAGTCTTAGGCGGCGTCCGGTTGATTTCGTCAGCCAGCAAGACGTTGGTAAAGATCGGCCCCGCCAGAAAACGGAACTCGCGAGCCCCGCTGGTGCGATCTTCCTGAATCACTTCCGTACCGGTGATGTCACTGGGCATCAAGTCGGGAGTAAACTGCACCCGGTTGAATTCCAGACTGAGCGACTCAGCCAGCGAGCGAACCATCAAGGTCTTCGCCAGTCCCGGCACGCCGACCAGCAAGCAGTGCCCGCCAGCGAACATCGACACCAGCAACTGCTCAATGACCTCATCCTGCCCGACGATCACCTTATGTAATTCGTGCGTGATCCGACGAAACGCATCCGCCAATCGCTCGACGGCCTGCAGGTCCTGCTGATCGGAAAGCTCAGTTTGTTCTTCAAGCACGGTCAGGTCTTCGATGAAAGAACAGAGGGTGTTCACTCCGCGCAGAGCGGCACATCAGCTTAGTTGATTGGCGTGCCAGTTCGACCCGTCAGCCGTCGACAAATCACGGCGCGCGACCGACCGGCTTGTCGAGCGAACACCAAGACCCCCGGGTCGCTGCCCTCAAGTGACAGCTTGCGGCGCAGAGCTTCAACCTGCACCGGAATGTGCCGACACTTGATTTCAAGCTGCCCAAACTGGCGTGAACGGAACGCCGCTCGAACTTCCCGCTCGTTGTTCGGCAGGTTCTCCAAGACCTGAAACGTCTGCACGAAGGGGGACTGCACTAGTTCGTCCCCGGTCAGGTATTCCTCGGCATCGTCCAGTCGCCGCAGATTGAGTCGCTCAGCCAGCACATCAACCAGACCAGCCCGCACAATCGCCGGATCGGGGTCGAACAGGTAGGCCCCCAACTCACCGACGTTGGTCCAAGCGGACAACGGGTCGGCGGCCAAGGTTTCACCAGCAGGCAATACGGTGGCTCGGAAAGGTTCGCTCTGTGCCAGTTCGCCAAACCAGATCGTCGCCTCTTTGCATTCACCATGCAGGCTGACGAGTTCAATCTCAGCTCCATCGAACTTGCCGCCGAAGTTGCTGGCCGGACTCAGTTTGATCGCACCGCCGCGAAATTCCTGAGCCAGCCTCTGCATCACTGCGAGGTCCGGCAGGCAGTCTTCCAACCGCACAACACGTTTGCCCGCCATGGGACGACGATCCGGATCGATGTGCAGCAGGCCCGAACGATCGCTGATCGTTGCGATATCCGCAGCAACGGTTTCTAAACGATCGCGAACGCCGTAGGCCTCGGCGTTCCATGTCGCGCGCAGGCAGTTCGCCGCGACCAGATCAACGCCCGTGACCTGACAGTCAGCTTCCGCCAGGGCGATGGCATCCGCTCCAATGCCACAGCAGAAATCCCAGACTCGGCCTTGAAACCGACGAGCTTTATGCCGAGCCACCGTTTCGGACGAGGCTTGCTCCAACCCCTTCACATCAAACCACATCGACTCTGCCTGCGTGAACTTCACCGTTGCTTTTTCACGCAATCCGGCGAGCGTCAACGCGGCCCGCACCAGTTCCGGCTTGAACTGGTCTCTCAAACGCTGCTGGATCTGAAGTTCGCTACCGCCCTGCACCTTCAACTCAGCGAAAAGTTCAGGAGTTCCGCGCAGCTCGCGCAACAGGCAACATTCAGCATCATCGAGCAAAGGTGAACTCATAGCGACCAGATTACGGAGATATGCAGGGGTGCCCGCATTGTAGTGGCCGTTGCCTACGAGACGAGGCGACACCGAGTTACCGGAAGTCTATCATTTCCGCCTCACTGGCTCGGACGCGCTGGGCTGGAAACCTCACACTTGGAGATACGATAGATGGCGAAGTGGTCCCTCGGAATCGCACTACTTCTGGCTGCCGTGGCGGTTGTGCCGACGGTCGGACAGGATGAAAAAGAACCCAAGGAAGAAGTTAAGGCACCCGCATTGAAAACCACGAAAGAAAAAGTCAGCTACGGCATCGGCATGAACATCGGCCGCGATCTGGCACGTCAGAAGCTCGACATCGATCCGGCGATCCTCGCTCGCGGAATTGCCGACGCGCTAGCCAATCGCAAGTCCGCTCTGTCTCCCGAAGAACTGCAGGAAGCGTTTGAGCAGCTTCAGCAGCAGATGGCTTCCAAGGCGAAACTCGCTGGTGAGAAAGCCAAGCAAGATGGCGTGGCCTATCTGGAAACCAACGCCAAGAAGGAAGGCATCAAGGTCACCAAGAGCGGACTGCAGTACCAAGTTCTGCGTTCGGGCAAAGGTGCTACGCCGAAAGCAACTGATACAGTTGCAACCCACTACAAGGGTCGCCTGATCAACGGGACTGTTTTCGACGGCTCCTACGAAGGCAACGAACCGACCGAGAACGACAAGCCGGTTGAGTTCCCGGTCAATGGCGTTATTAAGGGCTGGACCGAAGCCTTGCAGCTGATGAAAGTCGGCGACAAGTGGCGTCTCCACATTCCGTCTGATCTGGCTTACGGCGAGCGCGGTGCGGGCGGAGACATCGGCCCCCACCAAGTGCTGGTCTTCGACATCGAACTGCTGGAAGTTAAGGGCGGCGCAAAAGGCAGCAAGTAGAACTGAGGAATAACCTCGCGTTTTGAGCCGCCATTCCGGCCACAGCAACAACAAGCCCCTGACGCATTGAGCAACCTCAAATGCGTCAGGGGCTTTTTCGTACTTGAACAATTCAACAAACGCAGTGCTACTGCAGCTTCTTGGCCCATTCCGTGTCGGCGTGGTCATCTAGCAAAGCACGCTTGGCTTGTTCAGCCCGGTCCGGTTGATCCACCTTTGGCCACAGCTGTGCGAGGTTGTAAAGCGCCTTGGCGTTGGCACTCTTCTCCTTCTCAAACAGCAGCGGCACGTGCAGGTAAGCCAGAATCGCTTCCTTCACTTTGTCCTGCGCCTGCAGGCAATCTCCCTGCAGATTGTAAGCGTCCGCCATCACTGGGCCTTCTTCCGTGGAAGAAGCTTCGATGATGCTGTCAATCACCTTCATTGCATCGTCGTACTTCTGCTGAGCGACCAGCACAGAGGCCTTACCCGTCATCGCTTCGTTTCGACGGAAGGCTTCAGCGGGGGATTCCCCCTTCATCGCCGCAACTTCCTCAAACTTGGTCAAAGCCCCGGCGTGATCGTTGTTCGCCAATGACGCCCGAGCGGAAGCGTTCTTCGCCGCCATCTTGTAGTCCGGGAAAGGCGCCGCATTCAGTTTCTGATACTGAGTCTCCGCGCCGGCGTAATCCTTCTTGGCGTTCAGCAGGTCGCCGAGCATGAAGATAGCCTCATAGAAGCGGTAGCTGTCCGCACGAGCCTTAACGAAAGCTTCCAACTTCTTGACGGCGTCATCCGCCTTGCTTGGATCTTCACTCATCGCCTGCTTGGCTGTCGTACGGGCAATGGCGAATTCAAGCTCGGCCAACACGTTACCCTTGGCCTTGGTGTCCTTCAACGCCTTGTTGTAGCTAGTCAAAGCGTCAGTAAACTTGCGTGCCTTCTCGGGACCACGTCCCAGCTTCATGTCTTCAGGCTCAGTGCCCCATTCGATATCGACGATGTCGTTCGAAGGGACTTCAGTGACCTTACCCACCCCGTCCTTCACCGTGATCTTGTCTTTGGTGACGGCCGTCACGTCGCCGTTCAATGCTTTCGCGTCGCTCTTCCGGGTGATCTTCTCAACAGCGCCCGCATTCAAAGCCGAAGCTACTAGCACCGCGAATGTGGTCACAGCAATCACAACTTGTTTCATGACGTCACTCAATCGGTTTGAAGGTCTTTCGCAACGACCGTTGCGAGTTGAATCATCCCTAGTTTTATTCAGTGTGAGGTCTCGCCGAGCCTCTGGCTAGTTGGCGAAACCTCAATCTCTCATTCCTGTCCCGACGACCGCTTGGATTTTCCGCTTCGCGGCCGCGAGGCAACAGCCTCTGCCGCAGGCTCCGCATCAGCGGACATTGCCAACGGTTTGCGGCGGCTCTTGTTCTTCATCACCAGCATGGCGGTCCCGCCGATACCAACCAGCGTGACGAGTCCGAAGATGATGAAGCCCATCGCCCCGCTACTCGACTTCGGCTTTTCGACCGGAGCGGCCTTGGCCTTCGCGACTTTACTGTCAGAGGTTTCCGCTGGTTTCACTGGCGTTGCCGTGGAGGCTTCCGACTTCGTTTCGCGGGGCGATTCCGCCGCAATCGTAATGACTTTAGGCTTCTCGAGCGGCTTAACTGGCTCGCCGAGCTTCCCGAGCACTTCCCGATATTTGGTGTCGAACTTCTTCCACCATTCGGGCTCAATGTCCTGACTGATTTCGACGAAGGCACGAATGGCCCCCTTCGCGTACGTCAGTTGCTCCTTGCGTTTCGTGCCGGACAGACTGAGCCCGTACTCCAGGTGGCACACCGCCTGGTTGTAGATCGCTTCGTTAAGTTTCGCTTCGTACCCCTTGCGATCGTCGCCTAGCCCCTGCGACAACAAGCGGTGAATGTTCTTGACCGTAGTAGCCCAGCCCCAGCTTCCAATGCCTGGCTTCTTGCTACCGGACGCCCCCTTCGGTTCACCAGCGAGAGCTTTCTGGTAGTACTGGCTGGAATTCTTTTCGCCAGCGCCGCCCCAATCCTGAAAGACGAAGTTGGCTTCAAACTGAGCATCCAGGTACGTCGCGTTCTCAGCAAGAATGGGGCGTAGCAGCTCCAGCGCCTGATCAAACTGCTTCAGCTTGCGGCGACAGGCAGCCAACCGCAGTCTCACAGCGGTCACGCGATCGGCGTCGAGGAACTTCGAATTGTCCTTCGCCCGATCGATGATTTGCTCGTACGCCTCAGAAGCGTTCTTGAAGTAGCTCAACGAGCGCTTCGAATCGTCCGTGCTGGAGACTCCCAACCCGTAGTAGGTCTCACCGATCCAGATCAGCGACCCAGATGTCTGGTCTTTGCGTTTCGACAGATCTCCGAGGAACGTCTCAAACGACCGACGCACTGCTTCCAGACGCTGAGTCTGGCCAAGGCCTTTCAGGCGATCGAGTTCCTTCTGCAGTTCAAGTCCGAGGTCTTTGTAAACTTCGGTGATGTGTTCGCCTCCACCACCGCCGACCAGTTCCAGTTGGAACATGGCAGATCGGGCCTCGTTCAACTGCTGAGTACCCACATAGCAACGCAGCAACAACTGATAGGCCAGCGAGGCAAATTCAACGCTCTTGATGCCCGTCTTCGGCCGCTTGGTTTCATCCTGCACCGTCAGGTTGAAGATGACCGGATGCGGCTCTTGAGTCAGAAGTTTCACACCCTCTGCGAACTCACCCTTGTTGACCAGAATCTGAACCAAAGCAACTTTGGCGGCGATGAGACTGTCCGTCGCCGGATTGGCCGCAGGGGTATCGCGTTCCGCTTTGTCGATGCCCTTGCGAAACGCGGCTTCGGCGACCGTGATCCACTCGTCGAGCTTGGCTTGTGGCGGCTTCTCGATGTCGGGCAACTGGGCCGCTTCGATATAAGCCGACCACAGCACCTGCGCGGCTCTCTGTTGAGCGTCGATGTACTTGCCTGAGGATTCGGGAACTTGCTGCAACCATGCGGCTGCCTGATCGTACTTCTTGAAGGTCGCGTAGACGTTACCCATCTGCAGTCGAGCATCCATCGCGCGATCGCTAGCGGGCCACTTGGACGTCAGGAACTTCGCCATCCGCTCCATTCGAGCGATGTCGATCTCCTGATCCGCAACACGCCCGTTGCGCTCGTTCTCATTGAAAGCCTGCACATAGGCACCGACCGCCATGTAAGCCGCTTCCTGAGCCAATCCCACATTGTCCTTACCTGCATGCGTCGCCAGATGCTCAGAGATCACTGCGGTCTCGTAGCTGTTGCGGGACAGATAGTGCACGTAGGCGAGGTAGTGCCGCATGCGATCGAGATCCGCTTGCGGAGTGCTGTAGTCCACGAGCCGCAACGCAGCGCGTACGGCTTTCAGGGACTGCGCGATGTGCGCCTTTAGGGCATCGTTCGCTTTCTGTAGATCGTCGGATCGCCCAGACCGCTTGGCAGCGTTAATCGCGTCCAAGACGTCCTTTGTCTTCTTGGTCACCAGTTCTTCCGCCAGACTGGACGCCGACACAAAGTCCTTGGGGCTGTCGACCGCGTTGTCACCCTGCAACACACGCAGCAGGTCACGTTCTTTCGACGAGGCCAGATCACGATACTGGCTGGGGAAACGACGTACCGTCTGCACGGTCTTCAAGGCAGCTCGATAGTGCGACACCTGCTCCGATCGCGGAATGCCTGGCTCTTCGCCAAGTTTCTCATACGCCCGCGCCTGCTCCCAGAGAATCCCCAATCCAACCATGGACGACCGCCGACTGGCACTGGCCTTGTTGTACCAGTCGTTCGCCTCATCAATGACAACCTGATAGTCCTTCTTCGTCGGATGATTGAGGCAGATCAACCGGAACTGCCGCACCAGATCCTTCAAACGAATTACGGCGGGACTGTCATCCGGCTGGCTCAGCAAGTCTCCGTAGATGCCCAGCGCCCGCACGACATCATCAGACTCTTCAAAGCACTTGCCCTGCTTGGCACGCGCATGCCAACCGCCTAACTGACTTCGATAGCGGTCATGAATCTTCTGAAACTCATCGGCCGCGTCATGCAGTCGCTTCTTGTATTGGGCGTCGTCCTTGTCGTAAGTCTGAGCTTCTTCGTACGTGCTCTCCGCCAGATCGAGCTGTGCCTGAATGAACCGCACTTCGGCCAGACGACGCTGTTCAAACTGCTGAGGTTGTGCCTTTTGATCCAGATAAGGAGGAAAGCTCTTCCAGGTTTTCTCGTGCTGATCTCGAGCCGTTTGAAAAATCTCACGCGCGGCACGGATCGAGTCAAACGCACGCCGCTGAAACTCGCCGCGATTGCCTTCATTGCCGGGAGACCGCGCTTGCCAAGTTTCCAGTCGGGCCTTGCCGAGCAGAATGCGTCCGCGGTCGCTGTTGGCCTGCCCGGCTTTTTCGTGCTTCGGGCTGTCCTTGATGAACTGATCGAGCAACGCCAGAGCCTGGTCGTAATACTTGGTCGCCTGATCGGGATTTCCCGCCGATCCGTTCCGCGCCCATTCGATGTAAGTCGTTGCCTTTTCAAACGGAACGAGAGCTTTCTGAGCCGCAGTCGCTTTGGGACTCGCACTCATTTGGTCCAGATAGACGATGGCGTAGTCGTAGAAACCGCGCTCGCGCATCGCCTCCAGGAACTCCGTCGACGGTTCCCCGGCTGAGGCCACAACTGCTGAGGCACACAAACCAGCGAGCACAGCGGTCGTTCGAAGCATCCTCATGGCGATCAGATCCTGGGCATAAAGAGTCGCTACCCGCATCAGCAGGCGCAGCAGTCACGCTCCAGCAAGATATTGCGCGACCCACCCGTCAGCAACTTGCGCCCGGATTCTTCGCTGACCGACACAGCGACTCGAATCAACCTGCAATCCGCTTGATGCCCGCTTGTTCGGCAGCCGGCTCAGGATCTTCATAGGGCAGCGCCTTCAGGAACTCGACCAGATCCTCAAGCTGTCCATCCTTGAGATGGCTGGTTTTGCCATGCTGATCGTTCGGATTTTGAGACCTTAGTACATCCATCAACGTCGCTGCGGATGCGTCATGCAGATACGGAGCAGTACGATAGAGAGACAGCAATGTCGGCGTGTCATACTTAGTGCCCATCTTTTCCGACTTGTCACCACGTCCCGTACCGATGTCATGCATCTGACTGGGCTTGCCGGACTGCGAGTCCGTGTAGAACGGTCCCGAGTGACACTTCGCACACCCGATGGTTTCATTCAGGAACAGTTCCCTGCCGCGTTTCGCCGAGTCACTCAGTCCGTTCTTGGCGTAGGGGCTCATCGTGAAACGATGGGAGTTCGTGTAGGCCGCGAGGGCGTCGAGGGACTTCGAAAGCCCCTTGTTAGGCTTGCCCAGCGAGTCATTCAGGCGACCTCTGATGAGTCCCGTCCCCTGCATCAAGGGACCGCGAATCGTGTGCTCAAAGTCTTGAGTCTCGTCGCGGTCAGCCGACCAGTGCTGCGGATGCGTGAAGGCCAAACCGCCCAGCGGCGGGGTCGCTCGCAAGCCATCCGGGTTATGCCAGGTGCGCCCGTCTGCCTGACCATCGGGATGGCAACTCGAGCAGGAGATCCAGCGTCGGCCGACCATCGGTTGCAGCGCCGTGTAGAACAGGACTTTGCCCAAGTGCACGTCTTCGCTGAGTGGATTGTCGCAGACGGTGACATCCTTAATCTGACTTAGAGATGCCACGTCGTACGCGACAACATTGAAGTCGAGCGCGTTGTAGACGTAGAACCTCGAACTATCCGGCGAGACTCGTACCGCGCGCGGGTTGTTTCCGAGCCGCATCAGCCGCAATGGAGTGATCTCGCGGTAATCGTCGTCCACCGTCTGACACGCGAACATGTCGTTCGTCCCCGCGAACACTACAAAGAAACGCTTGCCGTCCGGGGTAATCGCAACTTCCCACGGATTCGCAGTCACCAGAGCGCCGATGAAGGCATCCATGGGAATGCGCTTGCGGCGAGTTTCTTGTTTGTGATCCAGATCGACCGTCCCCACGTACGGGAAGATCGAACCTTCGCCCTGCGGGATTGTAACTCGCGCTCGAATATGGGGGATGTAGGCTTTCGGTCGCGACGGATGAATCACCACCTGCCGCGCGAGATTATCCGTCTCGCCGCCCGCCCATTCATCAACCTGCCTGCCACTCTGCACGTCAATCGAGAGGACCTTCGCGGTCAGGTACTCGCTGACGACCAGCCGATCATCCTTCGGCGTAATCGCGATGCCGCGAGGAAAACTGCCAGCCTCCATCTCGCGAATCACCGCGACGCGACCGGTGTCGATCTCGACCACCCGGCCCGGGAACTCCAGCGTGACGTACAGGCGACTGCCGGCGTTGTTCGAGACAACGCCGTACGGCTCATCGAAGACATCGACTCGATGAGTCACCTCACCGGAATCCGCGTCCGCGAAGACAACGACATCATCGTCATAGACCGCCGTCGCCAGTCGGTGCGTCGAACCGATGAAGCTCACACCTTCCGGATGATGGCCCACCTTGATCTCTCGCAGTTTCTTCAACGCGGGCAGCTCAACAATGGTCACCGTACCGCTGTCACGATTGCTACAGGCCAAAAGTTTCCCGTCGGCTGAGATATCCATCAGGCTATTTGAAGATCCAGCTTCAGCCAGCAAGTTGGCAAAACTCACACAGCAGCCCAGCAACAACCATCGCAGCATTCGCATTTCGGACTCCCGAAAAGTGAAGAAAACGCATCGTGCGAGGGAAACTCATAACGGCCCGCACGGATTCAGCAACTCCACCGCGACGAGCACTCGCCATTGAGACTTGCCGCGGACCGCTGCCTCTGCACTTACTCCACCTGACGAAATTCGCACCGGCCCGCACATCCAGTTGCGAACAGGCCACGAATCGACGCTTACTTTCCAGCATCCAGGATGCGCATCTGCGTCGAGAGTTGATGAGATAAGCCGCCCGCGTCGTAGTCCAGCTCGGCAAAGAACACGACGCTTCCGGACGTCGGGACTGGCACCTCGCCGACGATCTTTCCCCCGGTAGTCAGCGTCAGGTCCTTCCAGCGTGACTGACGGAAGTCGCGCGTGGGAGCGGACGCAACCCACAAGCGAGCCGCCTTCGGGGCCGGCTCAGCATCAATCGTCAATCGGGCCGCGTTGCCGGCGTCGTAGTGCTTCCAGACCAGTTTGGGCATAGGTGTGTCGTCAATCACATGACGGGCGAACGCCGCGAGACTATGAACAGCTCGACGGCGATCCTTAGACCCATCTTCGCCCCGTTGTTCGAGATTGTGACCCGCGTTCGGCACATAAGTCACCCACTTCGGGCCAGACAAATCGTCCCAGTAGAGATTCATGGCATCCGTCGTCCAGTACGGATCGTTGGCGCCGTTGAGCAGCAGCTTCGGCATCTTCAGCCGCTCGCGATAGACCCACGGATCGACCATTGCCCACAACCGTTTTGCGTCGGCGGTATCGGGCATCGGTACCAGTCCACGTTCGGTGTAGTCGTGAATCTGATCGCTGTATTTGCCGAACGACTTCAACTGATACGGCGTCTGAGCCTTCATGTTGAGCGTATCGATCACCAGCGGCGCGATGGCCTTCACACGCGGATCGGTCGCCCCGGTCAGCCATGTCGTCCAACCGCGTTTCGAAGCCCCTGTGATCACGAAACTCTGCACCGGAACTTTCCATTCCTGCTCGCTGAATGCCTGCAGCGCATCCATCGTCTTGACGACGCTCTTCACCATCGGAAACAGCAAGGGCCAACTGGCGTCTTTGGTTTCGAGATAGCGCACGAACGTCTCGGCAATTAGGGCGTCCTCAACTTTATTCCCGAGCAGCGGCTGATTGGGCACGCCGTACAGAAAAGCCACCGGCGAGCCGATCTTCTGAGCGAGATCCCAACCAAACGCCGAACTGCCTTCGCTCGGTCGACCACCTTGATTCCACACGAGCATCGTCTTCGCAGGTTTCGCGTTCGCGGGCTGGAAGACTTGAACGGCATGTTCCCAGACCATGCCTTGCCAGTTCTGCGAAATGAGATGCAGCTCATACACCACACCCGCATCGCGATTCGTCTTGCTGCGCAGCTCCCATCGGTAAACCGACTCCGGGCGTTTCACGTACTGGCTCAAGCCGTCCGGAATCGCGACGGCGTCTTCAGCCCGAGCGACCGAAGTTGGCCACAGCAAAGCGGCGATCACCAAAATCAGACAGAAACTCACACGGTGACCAGCAAAACCAGGAACGCAATTCATTCTGCTCTCCTTCAGATTCCCATTCTGAAACGTGCATCAACGGCGCTGCGAGATCTGGAGTTCGGTCAAAACTCAATTGCCTTCAGCCACGGCTTGCATCTTTTCAAGGCCGATCTTCGCCACTTCCAGAGCGTCGCGTTCGTAGAGATCCTGTCGGAAGAGTTCGAGCGACAGCCAGCGCTTGTAGCCAATCTGAGCCAGAAGATCGCAGTACAACTTGAGGTTACAGATACCATCACCCGGCATCACACGATCGGGATCGCCCAGCAAATTTGCCGCGGGTTGAGCCGGAGAATCATTGAAGTGCGAAACGGCGATCTGATTCGGCGAGAGTTTGGCGATCGATTCGAATGGCCCGCCGCCGCGATAGCAGTGGAACGGATCCAGCACGATCGTGGCATCCGGGTGATTTGCCCGTTGCAGCACGTCCAGCGCAGCTTCGATACTGTTGATGTCGTCCACAAATCCCAGATACTCGAACGCTGGCCGCACACCGAACTGACGCCCGACCTCCAGGAGTTCCACGTAATTCCGAGCGCCGAGGCTGCGATCAGATTTCTTCTGAGGAGGTCCAGCGATCGCGTGCGGAGCACCGACTGCCGCAGTCTGTTCCAGCCGCCGTTTGATCTCGTCCAGTTCTTGAGCGTGTTCAGTTCCCGTCGTATCAAACCAGCCTTTGAGATAAATCGTCGTCGGAACCTGCAGGCCATAGTCGGTAACTGCCTTGCGAATATCGGCCAGCGAACCTCCAGCTTGCAGGTGCAGGTCGATGTCATCGTGCCAAAGCTCGATACCGGTGTATCCTGCCGCCGCAGCGATGCGAATCTTCTCGATGATCGGTGTAGGTTTGATCGTGCTTGAATTCAGGCAGTACTGGAACCGCGACATGATGGCCTCTCCTGGCTGGCACAGATGGAAGCGTGGTCGTCCAACTCGGGACGCGGCGGACGGTATCGACGTGCGCTTTCACTCGGCAATCTTGTGGCTGGTTCTCGCGCTGACAACCTCACTGACGGGCTGTGGAAAACAAGAGCCCAGAACCCCGGCCCCGCAGACGAAGTCGACGCCCACAGCCTCTCAACAAGGGCCTGTGGACAAACCCGTCAAACGCAAGAAGCCTGCACCGCAGCGCACTGCCCGACAGGATTCTGCCACTGATGAGCAAGCCTCTGATCCCGCGGATCCGCAAGACGACAAACGACCCGCACCGGTGGTCGCTCATCGTCGCACCTACCCTGTGCGCCAGTTGGACAGCGAAGCGCTCGCCAAACAGGGCATCAAGATCGTTAGCACTGAGCCGATACGACTCGTTACCGACGCTGATGAGGATAAGTACGCACCCGTGCTGCCAATCGTCAAACCACTGCTGAAGGCACTCGAAGAATACTTCGGTGAGCTCCCTCCTCCCGCAGAGTACGGATCGACATTCCATCTCACCGCGTTCCTGATGGCTGATCGCGACAACTTCGCGAAAACGAAACTACTTCCTGAAGGCGAGTTGTTTCAATTCCACGGTCGCCAGATGGGTGCCGAGTTCTGGTTGAACAGCCAGACGTTGCCCTACTATCAGGCGCACCTGTTCGCTCACGAGGCCACACACGCCTTCATGATGCACTTGCCCGGCGCGAATGACGACCTGCCCGTGTGGTATCTGGAAGGCATGGCTGAGCTGTTTGGCACCCATGAGCGCGACGCCAACGAAACGCTGCAATTCGGCGTGATGCCAACGAGTCCCGACCAACTGCGGGGCTGGGAACGCATCGCGCTGGTGCGTCGAGACATCGCCTCCCGTGGCCAGCGATCCGTGAACGATATCCTGAGCTTGAAGTCCAACGATTACACAACAGTCGAAGCGTACGCGTGGTCGTGGGCCTTCTGCCGGTTTCTGGTTTCACATCCGAAGTACCGCGAGCGCTTCCAGAAGCTGGGACGCAACCTGACGGAAGGTGATTTTGGAGAACGGTTCCTCTCAACCTTCGAGCCGGAGCTGAAGACGCTGAACTTCGAATGGAAACTCTTTGCCGCTCAACTCTGTTACGGCTTTGACATCGAGCGTTCGGCAATTGACTTCAAGCAAAACTCGCCATTGACCGACGCCAATTCCAAACTTCCAGTCTCAGCAGCGAGGGGCTGGCAAGACACAGGCATCCAGGTGGATGCTGGAACGACCTATCAAATCGTTTCCCAAGGGCAGGTAACGCTGGCGACTACATCTAAGCCGTGGCTGAGCGAAGCCAACGGGGTCAGCATTCAATACGCCAACGGGCAGCCGCTGGGCCGCCTGATCGCCGGCGTTCGCAGCGACCAAACCACCCCGGAACAGATGCGAGCCCCGGTCGTCGAATTCCCCTTGAGCAACTCAGCCAGCTTTGTTCCACAAGTCACCGGATCGCTCATGCTGCGGGTGAACGACGATTGGGCAAAGCTAGCGGACAACTCCGGCGAGTTTGTCGTTCAAGTATCGACGGAATAAAAGAATGAGGATCTTACGACATTAGCAACGCCGGTTCGCCAGAATCGGGGTTGGAACGATTGGCGGACGTAACTAGGCTTCGCCGCGCAACGTCGAACCGCAAACTCAGCCACGCTGTGGAAGAAAGACCAAGGATGGTCTCCAAATCAGCACAGAACCGACACATGGAAGCTCGCTGCACCGGTGCGCGCGGCGTCAGGCTTCAGATCGCCTGCGAAGAGCGGCCTCTGCTCAGCGAAGCGCGGACGCTGTCGGATTCTGATTTACTGAGCAAACTCGCAGCCTGTGGTATCACGATCGATTCGCCCCGCTTGGACAAACTTGCGCGGAATTTTCCGTCCGCCGAATCACTGGCGCGCTGGATCATCAAAGAAGACAATGCGAACTGCACCGCGATTCCAAATGCAGAAGACTGGATCTGGCTGAGCCTGGTTTGTTTACGCGAGCGCTGGAGCCCTCAGCGTCCCAGCTTCGAGCAACTCGAAGACCTGATCGACTTCGGGTACGACCTGCTTTCTGTCGATGACGTGGAGAGCGCCTGCGGGGAGTGGACCCGCGCCTGGCAGTGCGTGCAGTTGCTACTAAAGGGCTTTCGGTTCGACTCACTCGACGACATGGATGACAGTTTCAACGGCGACCATCACCTCGTCGACTGGTGCACGGACTTCGTTCTCGCGACTAAGACATTAGCCGACCACTCGTTGAACTGGGCTGCGACGCGGTTGATCGTCTGTGAGCAAGCACTGCCCCTGATCGAAGGCATCTCTCGCGCTAACGAACTCTTGCCGGCCTTTCGACTTGCTCTGGCGGAAGCCCACTTCCGAGTCGGCAACGGCAAAGCTGCCGATAAAGTGTTCAACGACTGTCTGCGGCTGACCCCAACTTATTGCACCGCCTGGGCGTCGTGGGCTGAGTACTATCTCACTCCTGGCCTGTTGCATCAGCCAGGACGGGCTGAAGTGATCGCTCGACGAGGACTCGAGCACGCAAGTCACTCGACTCAGCAACGGTTGTGGGACGTGATCGCCACAGTGTGTGCCGGAGCAGATCGCCCTGCAGAAGCCGAGGCGGCTCAAAAGGCCAAGCTCGCACTCGCTGCTGCTGAGAACACGCCAGCGGTCGCGGCCAAAGCTGCGTAATCCCGAGCAGCACAGACAGTCACGGCCCATGATCCGTCTTTAGAACTCGCCGATGACTTCATTGCCGTTGCGGCTGCCGAGCGCCTGCCAGGTGGTGACCTCAATGTTCTCGCCCACAAACGGCACGCGGCCGTCACACAACAACGCATGAACCCCGCCGATATGGCGACTACGCGCCGCGACGTTCAACGACAGGCGGTCCCACAGGAAATTGGTGCGGATGCTATGAGGGATACCACCACGGCAATCGATATCCGGATCGTTCGGACGGCGCATGTGGTTGTACATCGAATGGCCCGGGGCTCCGTACAACCAGCGGCTCCCGCGAGTCTGCTGCAGCAACAGCCCGGAACCATGACACTGCGAGGCGTAGTTGGTTAGCTCAGGACCGGCTGTCGCGTTGTCATTGCCTTGAGTCAGCACGAAGCCATTCGTCGGGCTGACGCCGTCCCATGTGGATGGCCCGCCTTCCGCCTTAATGGTCTCACTGATGCAGACAGTGTTGCTGGCGCCGTCAGTAATGTCGCGGAAACGGACTGACGAGTTTTCGTAGAAGATGCCTGTCACCGGAACGCCGCCAGGATTTCGCGGCGACAGCGGATAGGTCGTGCCGGTGCTCAGCGGATAGTTGTGAACCGCGCTGTCCACCACGACACCATTCACCGTATTGGTCTGCAGCACCCGATAAGAATCAGTCGGACATAAGAAGTAGGGAATCGTGGAACTCAGCCCCGGGCCGTTCTTCGCCGGATCATCGGGGTCCGAATTGAAGTCGACTTGCTCAAAGAGCGGTACCGCGTCCAGAAAGGGCAGCAGGTGCGCATAGGCCGAGAAGCACCGCCCCTGTCCGTCGATCGAGTTTCGCATCCGTCCCGGCGGCAGCACGCCGTGCGTCTCAGCATAATTGGCCATCGAAATGCCAATCTACTTGAGATGGTTTTTACACTGGGCTCGACGGGCGGCCTCACGAGCTTGTTGCACGGCGGGCAGTAATAATGCGACGAGGACTGCGATGATCGCAATCACGACCAGCAACTCGATCAGCGTAAAACCACGATGATTTTGGGGCCGGGGCATGCGGTACTTCCGGGGAGAAGGATCAGCGACTACCCGCCGAAAAGGCTGGCGAGAGACATGATTGTGTCATAGAAGACCAGAATCGTATCATTTGACGAGAGTTGTATTCCAGCGAGGCGAGCATGAATTCGGTGCGGCAGCGGCGATTGCAACGGGGGTGGTCTCAGGCGGAATTGGCTGAGCGCGCGGGGATTTCTCGAGCCGCTGTCAGCGCGATCGAGGTCGAACGTCTCGTTCCGGCCGTAACCGCCGCCTTGTCGCTGGCTCGTGTTTTCAGTTGCTCCGTGGAAGAACTGTTCGACGAACAGGCTGTCTCCCGGGATGCCCAGACGAGCTGGGCGTTTCCTCCTCCAACCGAGCCATGGCGCTATTGGGAAGCCGAAGTGAGCGGTCGCCGGTGGAGGTTTCCCGCCGAACGAACCGGTGA
Source organism: uncultured Planctomycetaceae bacterium (assembly GCA_964386705.1). Lineage (GTDB taxonomy): Bacteria > Planctomycetota > Planctomycetia > Planctomycetales > Planctomycetaceae > AM-0621. The sequence goes on along the minus strand of CAYLTY010000025.1, from coordinate 17,999 downwards.
ACTCAACGGCTTTCACGACGGAGTTTCCAGTTCCCCCGACGTACCGAGCACACTGGCTCAGGAAACTCTGGTCGTTGCCGGATGTGACCCGGCAGCGGGCCTGCTGGCTCAGGAGTACTACCGCCGCACCGGGTGGCGAATGCTGATTCTGCAGCGCACCAGCACGCAGAGTCTCGAACTGCTGAAGCAAGGGCTGGTGCATGTCGCCGGGCTGCACTTCTCGAACTCCGAACACGCATCAGATAACGAGCGCACGGTGCGTGAGATGCTCGGCACAGGCTATCTGCTATTGCGCGCGGCTGAATGGCAAGAAGGTATCGCGGCCGGACGTCATGTGTCCGCAAAGACGGCCTCTGGAGCCGTGCGAGCCCAACTGCGCTGGGTAGGACGTGCGGCTGGATCTGCCGCGCGACGTTGTCAGGATGAATTGCTGTCGCCCAAATACCGCATGCGCTATGTCGCTCCGGACCATCGCAGTGTGGCGGAATCGATCCGTGCGGGCTGGGCCGATGCCGGTGTCTGCGTGCAACTGGTCTGCGAAGAAGCCGGTCTGCAGTTCTTTCCGGTGCAGCAGGAAGCCTATGACCTGTGCTTCACTCAGAAACACGAGCAGGACCCGCGAATCCGGGCATTGATCGCTCTCATTCAGGCGGCGAACTATCGTAGTCTGCTCGGCGACCTGCCTGGCTACGCCACGGAGCGAGTCGGCGGATTGGAAACCGTCGGCAGCGAATAAGCGGCAGGGAACACGCGCCGCGCAGGTCCGAGCTCTCACGAAAGACAATCATGAAGCGTTTAGCCCTTTGGCTGCTCCTGCTCACCTGGAGCCTTGGTGCTGTCGGGTGTGGCGACTCGCAGCCCAAACCCAAGCCGGTCGCGGAACAGAATCCGACCTCGCAGAGCACAACAGCCGCGAACGATTCGACCGCATCAAACGCCACAACAACTCCGGCTGCGGAAAAAGCAAAAGCAAAGCCTGCGGAAAAAGCAAGGCCTGCGATGAAATCAGCAAAGCCCGCGACTGCCGCAGAGACAAGCTCGGCGAAACTGCAAATCGCTGCAGCGGGCGACCTGCGATTCGTGCTGGAGGAAATTCTCGTCGAGTTCCGTAAGCTGCATCCCGAAACCAGAGTCACCGCGACCTATGGATCGTCCGGCAACTTCTTCGCACTGCTGTCGAACGAAGCTCCCTTCGACGTGTTTCTGTCCGCCGACATGCAGTATCCGCAGAAGCTGATCGAACAGGATCAAGCGTTCGCGGATTCCGAATTCCTGTACGCGTTCGGTCACATTGTGCTGTGGGTACCGAAGGACTCGCCGCTGGAAGTTGAAAAGAACGGTGCTGAGTCTCTGCTGGACGAACGAGCCAAGAAGGTCGCTATCGCCAATCCAAAACTCGCACCGTACGGCCGTGCTGCCGTCGAGGCACTCAAGCACCTCAAGGTTCACGAGCAGATTGAGTCCCGACTGGTCCTGGGAGAAAACATCGCTCAGACCGCTCAGTTTCTGGAAACCGGAGCCGCGGACGTTGGCGTGATCGCATTGTCGCTCGCACTGGCGCCGGCCATGAAGGATAAAGGCCGGTATTGGTTGATCCCCGCGGACGCGCATGCCCCGCTGAAGCAAGGGGGCGTGATCCTCAAACACACCAGTCAGGAAGCTACGGCGCGGGCATTAATCAAGTACCTGCAAGGCGAAGAGGCCCGCACAGTGATGAGGCGTTACGGTTTCGAGTTACCGGGAGAATGAAGTGGATTGGCTGGCGTTGTCCGTCACGATTCGACTCGCGTGTGCAACGACAGGCATTCTGTTTGTTCTCGGCTTGCCCCTCGCGTATTGGCTTTCACGCACCCGCTGGTCGGGCCGCTTCCTGGTGGAATCCGTCGTTGCGCTGCCGCTGGTGCTGCCGCCCACTGTGCTCGGATTCTATCTACTCGTCGCGTTAGGGCCGCGCAGCCCGCTCGGCAGTTGGATTGTGTCGCTGACCGGACAACGACTGCCGTTCACGTTCGCCGGCATGCTGGTGGGTTCCGTGCTCGGGAATGTTCCGTTCGCGATTCGCCCGTTCGTGGCCGCTTTCTCCAACGTGGATCAAAGACTTGTCGAAGCGTCGTGGTGCCTCGGCGTGTCGCGCTGGGCAACCTTCTGGAGAGTGACCATTCCCCTTGCCAAACAAGGACTGCTGGCGGGCGTGATCCTGACGTTCGCTCATGCACTGGGTGAATTCGGAGTGGTGCTGATGCTCGGCGGCAACATCCCCGGTGTTACCCGCACACTCTCGATCTCCATCTACGACGATGTGCAGTCGCTCAACTACGAATCGGCGACACGCACATCCCTCTTGCTGCTGGTGGTGTCGTTCGTTGTGCTCTGTGTGACGCAAAGACTGACGCGGCGAGGATGGCCCGCATGAGTTCGTTCCTCACCGCCCAGTTCGAATTGCAGTTCGCTGCCGGCGCGCTGGTGGCGCCCGGTTTCACCATTCCTGATGGCGGTTTCTCCATCACAGCCATCATCGGACCTTCAGGCTGCGGCAAGACGACATTACTTCGCTGCCTGGCTGGTCTGGAAAGGCCTCAGCACGGCTTGATCCAACTCGGAGATCAAAGCTGGTTTGACGCTGAGAAGCGGCTCTGCCTGAGCCCGCAGGAACGCGATGTGGGCTTTCTGTTTCAGGATTACGCCCTGTTCCCACACCTGACCGTCGCGGCCAACATTGGATTTGGCCGCAGTGATTTACCGAAAGCGGCGCGCCAGGCTGAGGTGATCCAGTTGCTGGAGCGTTTTGAACTGAAGGGGCTGGCCAACCGGTATCCGCATCAGATCTCAGGCGGACAGCAGCAGCGAGTAGCCCTCGCCCGCGCGTTGATTCGCCGGCCGCGCATCCTGTTACTCGATGAACCGCTTGCGGCGCTGGACACCTGGTTGCGCGCTGGCATCCGCATGGAGTTACGACGGTTGCTACAGACGTTCCAGATTCCCGTGCTGCTGGTCACTCATGACCCCGAAGACGCGCTGACGCTGGCAGATCACGTCGTAGTCATGAACGCAGGCTGCGTCATCCAGAACGGCACGATCGGAGACGTGATTGCCAATCCCACCACCTCACTCGTCTCCGAATTCTTCGGACAGCGTGCAAAACCGAATACACCGCCACTCGCCCAACCGACGGCGAACTCCGCAGAATCAGTTCAGTGATTCTGAAATCCGCTGGTCAGCATTCATCAGCATAGGCAGCTTGGTGAGATCCGCTCCCGCGTTGCCGCCATCGGTCGCGCCGCGCACGGCAGGATTCTCCTCGCCGGGCTCATCTTTCAACGCGAAATTCGATGCATTTGCGCCCGACAACTGAGTCGGCAATTCAGCGGCCCACAGGATGGGCATGTTGTTCGGACCAACCTCGTTGGCCGAACCCCAATGATCGATCCAATCCTCAAACGCCAGCTTTTCGCTCGTTGACGCAATCGACCACATTGTGTCAGTGGCACCATAGAAGTTTCGCTCGCCCGCCCAACGCAGCACGCGGCGGGCGTCTTCCGGAGTAACCGCCGTTTCCATCTGAACCAACGCCGCCCGATTCGTCGCAACAAAGATGCTATTGTGAGCCGTCGTGCGGACGGTGACTCGCTGATCGCCCTGCCCTGCTCCCATGAATCGCAGGAAGCTGCCGCGCATCATCGACGTCACATGATCCAGCCGCAGTTCGACGCGCAGATCACCGCTGGATTTTTCAGGCATGACCGAATTCAGGCTCGTGACCGTGATGGCATCGCGTCCGAGAGCGAGCACCGAGTCCCGCAGAGTGATTTGAGTTGGCCCCTGACAATCAACACTGGACAGGCCGCAGTTGCCGCGAATCATGGTCTCACTCAGCTCAACCACCGCCGCAGCATCATCTCCGGATGCCATCAAGGGCATCCGGGGCATGTCGCTCGTCGAACGACTGCGATCTGGGCCGAGACTCAGGATAGTCGTATTGAGATCACGCGGATTCGTAACAGTGATGAGGCAATCCGTGAGCTGCAGATGACTCGGCTGAGTTAATCCGAACAGAGCGTACTCTGGTGCGGTACCATCACTCGGAACCGCCAGTTCCAGTTGCACGTTAACGATGCTCAGTCGCCCGTTCTGCACTTGAATCATGCGGGATTCAGTCGGTGCGGACACGTTCGCCGTAGGAGCGAATCGCACGATGGGATCGAAGTTCCGCGCACCACGAATGGTGACATTCTTCTTGCTGATACGGCACGGCTTCTCGTTTCGGCTCCCGCTGAACCGCAGCTCGATAACTCCGCCGTCTTCCACGGCTGAGCAGGCAGCCTCCAGCGTGCGGTATTCCCGCAGCAGCACACCACCGGCCGTGTAAACCGTCACGACGTTCGACGTGTCGGTTAGAACTTCGGGCGCCGTCTTTGTCGGCGTCGAAGCTGTCTTGCTACTTGTTGTACCCGGAGTCGGTTCCACCGGTGTGCTGGCGGCTACGTTAGTTGTCGTAGTCCGCTCTGTTGGCCGCGACTCCGCAGCCGCCCCACTGGTCGCCAGCTCGGTTGCCGGAGATCCGGCTTCCAGTTTCTGAGTCGTCTTAGTCGCAGCAACCTGCCCCGTTGTGGCTTCACTGGGCGAAGCAGTCGACACCGGAGTGGACTTAGAACCTTGCTCGACGTCGGCACGCGCACCGTTCGCTTCGCGATCTGGTGACACGTTGCTGGGGTGAGCGGTGTTTGTCGCATCGATCGATGCGAACATGGCGTTGCCGCCAGCTAACCGCCGACTGATCTGCGGATAACGCTGCAGCAGTCCAACTGCTCCCAAAAGGACGACCGCCGTCGCGATCCATCCGACCTGACTCGTCCAGGTTCTCGGCCTCAATGCGCGCGACGTGAGCCACACCAATCCTTCCGGATGCAACCCGCGCAACCCCAGTTGAGCCGCAACCAGCGACAGATCGCGGATCAACTGATCCGGAGTCTGATAGCGCTTGTTGCGATCGCTGTTCATCATCTTCAGGACGATGCTGGCCAGTTCCGACGACACCGCCGGGTTCAACAACTGCGGATTGGGTGCCTCTTTGTTTTGATGGTCCAGCAGCTTCTGCAGCGCGGTGCCTTCGGGATACGGCGGCTGTCCGGTCAGCATGTGGTACATCGTGCAGCCGAGCGAATAGATATCGCTGCGCACATCGACGGAGCGCGGATCTTTCGCCTGCTCCGGCGAGATGTAGTCGAATGTCCCCAGCGTGGTGCCGGTCACCGTCAGATCGGCCGATTCCGCGTGGTCCTTGCGAGCCAGTCCCAGATCGACCAGCTTCGCCCTGCCCTGCGGCGTGATGATGATGTTCGATGGCTTCACATCGCGGTGCACTACACCCATCGCGGACGTGTGCTTCAGCGCGTAAGAAATCTGCAGCGCGTAGTTCACCGTGTCTGTTGGCGACAGTTTGCCACTGCGCCGAATCAGATCGCGGACATTCAACCCGGTGACGTACTCGAACGCGATGAAGTTCAACCCCCGCTCTTCACCGATGAAGTACACGCGGGCAATGTTTTCGTGATCCAGCCGCGCCGCAGCACGGGCTTCATTCTCAAAACGCTTTACGGACGCCGAATCGTACGACTGCCCCGGCGCCAGCAGCTTCAACGCAACGTTACGTTGCAGGCGCAAGTCGAGGGCGCGAAACACGGCGCCCATGCCGCCCATGCCGATGCGTTCTTCGATACGGAAGTGGCCCAGCTCCAGACCGCTCGGGTCGAATTCAGGGGCCGACGAACCCAGCTCGCGAGTGGGAGGAAACAGTCGAGCGACAACTTGACTCGAAGGTGACTCACCAGACACCGGCGGAGGTAATGCCAACCCCGCGCCGACGAGGCCGCCGGCATGAATGACCGTTTCCGAACTCACAGATGCCGGTCGCTGAATTGCAGAACCAAGCGGCAACACAGGCAAAGGCGCGTTGACTGCAGATCCGGATCCCGGACGACGTCCCTGCCCAGAAGCGGTACTACCGTCTCTGCTGCTGGTGATCATAGTTTCGAGTCCTCAACTGTGAGTATCCGTCTTCACCCCTCGCGGTTGATTCAACCGCAATGCGTTCCGTGCAGGGTCAGGACTATCGTCGCCGCAGGACATCAAGAATATCCTGCCAATCATGCCCGCGTCGACTCATTCGTCGCCGCCGGCAATCTGCAGCAAGCTGCGATCAATGGCGTTGAAGTACTGATTTGCCTTTTCAAAGAGTTCTTCCGAAAAAGACTGGCTCTCCAAAAGGGCGCTCACAGAGTTTCTAACGGTAATGTCTTCGATGTGTTGGCCCGAACGGGCAAAGGGAGACTCCGGCCGCACAAGTTCGTGCAATTCCTGAGTCCGTGGAATGAGATGACGTTCGAGATGATCGACGAGTTCGCGCGTGATGCGTTCAGCTTCCTTACACAGATCACGCAGCGGTACGTCTTCCAGCGATTCATTCATAGATGGGCTCGCTTCACGCTGGACAAGTCGCGGCTGGCCACGACCTGCAGCCAACCCACGCTGCATTTATACCGGACGGATTCGACAAGGCGACTATTCTCTTGCTCCGACGGAAGAATTTGTCGTACCTCGGAATTGGTTCACGCTATCTTGTCGCGCCACGGAAATTCTAAGCTCCGGGGCAGGATACAACGCGATTCATCCTTACCTGTCGAATCCGAACATCCATGAGAATCTTGCTCGTCGCTGACATCCATTCAAACTGGCCAGCCCTGCAGGCCATTCAAGAGCCGTTTGATGCGTGTCTGGTACTCGGCGACATCGTGGATTACGCCACCGACCCGCGGCCCTGCATCGACTGGGTCCGCCAGTTCGGCACGGCAGGTATCCGTGGCAACCATGATCATGCGGTCGCCCAGCGGATCCAGACGCGTAAAAAAACAGGGCTCGGCAAACTGGCCACCGCCGCCCGGCCCTTGCACTGGGAGATTCTTACGACTGAAGAACTCGCGTTCCTCGGCCGCCTGCCAGCCGTCCGACGACTGGAACTCGACAACAAAAAATTCTTCCTCGTCCACGCGACGCCACGCGACCCCTTCGACGAGTACCTCAAGCAGGATGAAACTGCCTGGGCAGCCCGAACGGAGGGAATCGATGCGGATTTCATCTGCGTCGGTCATTCGCATCAGCCATTCGTGCTGCAGGTCGGCGACAAGACTGTGATCAATCCGGGCAGCGTCGGGCAGCCGCGCGACGGGAACCCGGAGTGTGCCTATTGCATCATTGAAGACGGCGAGGTCTCACTAAGGAGAGTCCCCTACGATATCGACGCCACACTGCAGCAGATGCAGCAGATGGGGGTTGCCCCGGACACCATCGATCTGGCCGGACACTTCTTGCGAACCGGCGGCCGTCTGCCTCCGAACGAGATCGGCGAAACAGCCGCGTGCTGACCAAGTCTGCCGCAGGGTTGTTTTCGAGGCGCTCATTCTGTTGAGTATTCGACATGAGCCGCTCAACTCTCAACGCCACACCATCCCGCCGCGCCGCCTCAACCAAGGCGGACGCTAAGACGATCTCCCCGCAACAACTTCAGGCTGAGTTCTTTCGTCAGATGGGTGGTCGTCAGCAGTTTCAGTTTCTGTTTGAAGACCTGCCGGGCGTGTCTTTTTTTGTGAAGGATCGGCAGAGCCGCATGATCTGCGCCAGCCGTGCATTCTGTGCGCATCTGGGTGCGCAGTCGGAAGCCGAGTTAATCGGCAAGACCGACTACGACTTCTTCCCGCCGTATGCCGCCGATCATTTTGTGCGCGACGATCAGCAGGTTATCCAGACCGGGCAGCCGATGATTGGCCGCGTTGAGCTGTGGTACAACGAACAGCAGATTCTCGACTGGTTCGTGACAAACAAGCTCCCAGTCCGCAGTACGACAGGCGAAGTTATTGGTGTGATGGGCGCCGTCCGCAGCTACGAAGGCCAGCGTCGAGCCATGCAGCCGATGTCCCAGATCGATTCCACGGTCAACTACATCCGCCAGCACCATACGGAACGAATAACCGTCGATGAACTCGCCGAACGCGCCTGCCTTTCACCGCGTCAATTGCATCGGAAGTTTCGCGAAGTGTTCGGCCTCAGCGTGCAGGACTTCCTGATCAAGACCCGCATTCAAGCAGCCAGCGACGCCTTGCTGCAGTCCGATCAGAACATCGCACAGATCGCGGCGAGATTCGGTTTCTGCGACCAGAGTGCATTTACTCAGCTCTTCCGTAAGCACACCGGGATGACGCCGCTCAAGTTTCGACGGCGCTACATGACCGCATCAGATGCGAAGTAGCGGCCGTATTGCGACACTGCAAACTATCTGCGGTGAGGCTCTGAACCTCGGCCGAGTTCGTTCCACACGATTAACAAAAAACTACAAGGATCACTCATGCGACGTCTGGCCTTTCTGTTCGCCGTTCTGGTAGCGACCGCAATGTCCGCACGCGCTGATGACAGCCAATACAAGCTCGGCCCGGATTCCATGCGTCAGGAAGGCGTCCCAAAGGGCGAAGTCACGAAGCACGAGTTCAAGAGCAAAGTCTTTGAGGGCACGATCCGCGAATACTGGGTCTACGTCCCCAAGCAGTACGACGGTTCGAAACCCGCGTCAGTGATGGTGTTTCAGGACGGTCATGCTTACGTGGGTGAAACCGGGCAATTTCGCGTGCCCGTCGCGTTCGACAATCTGATCCACAAGGGCAAGATGCCGGTCACGATCGGCATCTTCATCAACCCCGGCCACAAGGCCGATGCCGTCCCGAAAGAACCGTGGAAGTCCAACAACCGCAGCTTTGAATACGACACGCTGTCCGATCAGTACGCCCGATTCATCGTTGACGAAATGCTGCCGGAAGTCGGCAAGAGCTACAAGCTCTCTTACAAGGCCAGCGATCGAGCTATCTGTGGGATCTCATCCGGCGGCATCTGTGCCTTCACGGTTGCGTGGCAGAAGCCAGAGAACTTTCACAAGGTACTCAGTCACGTCGGCAGCTTCACCAACATCCGCGGCGGTCACGTCTATCCGGCGTTGATCCGTAAGACCGAACGGAAGCCACTGCGAGTCTTCCTCCAAGACGGCAAGGAAGACGTCAACAACGAACACGGCAACTGGTGGCTGGCCAATCTGGAAATGGAGTCGGCTCTCAAGTTCGCCAAGTACGACCACAAGTTCGCTGGCGGCGAGGGCGGTCACAACGGCATTCACGGCGGAGCGATCCTGCCTGAGTCGCTCGAATGGCTCTGGCGTGCCGAGTAGTGGACTATCCGAACGGGAATCACAAACCAAGCCGGACATCTTGTCCGGCTGTCAGACAGGATTGTCCGACCTACAAGCCCGTCGCCTCAGCCTTGACGAACACAGGCCATCCCAAACATTCGCTAAGCAGCGTTCTTCTTGGGAGCCGCCTTCGGCATCGGCTTGAAGCCCGGCTGCAGGACTGGAGGATCCTTAGGCACGGAGCCGCGATCGTCCGGAACTTTGTAGTGCTCCTGCAGGCGTTTGACCTCAGCAGTCAACTCTTTAACGACATCCGCATAAGCCGGGTCGTCGTAGACGCTCTTCATCTCGCGCGGGTCCTTCTGCAGATCGAAAAGCTCCCACTCTTCCAGATTGTAGAAGTGAATCAGCTTGTAGCGTTCGGTGCGCACTCCATAGTGGCGACGGACCATATGCGGCGTGAACTGGTCGCCGAGAAACTCGTAGTAGTGGTAGTAGTGGCTCTTGCGCCAATCGCTTGGCACGGCACCACCAAACAGAGGTACCAGGCTGGTTCCCTGCATGTCGGCAGGCGCCTTGATTCCCGCGATGTCGAGGAACGTCTCCGCAAAATCCAGATTAGAAACCAGCGCATCGCACGTTGACCCCGGCCTGATCTTGCCCGGCCAGCGCACCAGAAACGGCATCTTCAGCGTCTCTTCGTACATGAAACGCTTATCGAACCAGCCGTGCTCGCCGAGGAAGAATCCCTGATCGGACGAGTACATCACCACGGTGTTCTTGGACAAGCCGGTCTTATCCAGGTACTCCAGCACCCGACCGACATTGTCATCCACCGCTGCCACGCACCGCAGGTAATCCTTGATGTAGCGCTGATACTTCCAGCGCACCAGATCTTTGCCCTTCAGGTTCGCCTTGCGGAACTCTTCGTTCTGAGGCTCATAGGCCGCCTTCCACGCCGTCAGTTGCTCCGGAGTCAAATTCTGTGGGGGAACCAGCTTGAGATCTAGCTGCGTCAGCGTTTTCTCGATCGTCATGTCCTGCTGCTTGGCGGCCTTGCTACGCCCCTCGTAGTCATCAAACAGGTTCTCCGGCTCCGGGATCTTCACGTCGTTGTACATCGAATAGTACTTCGGTCCCGGCTGCCATTCGCGGTGAGGGGCCTTGTGCTGAAACATCAGCATGAAAGGCTTCGATTTGTCCCGAGACTCTTCCAGCCACTTCAGCGACAGATCGGTGATGATCTCGGTGGTGTAGTCCGTGTGCTTGATGCGTTCGCCGTTCCGATTCATCGGCGGGTTGTAGTACGGCCCCTGGTCATACAGGGTTTCGTAGTAATCGAACCCCTGCGGCTCACTGGTGAGATGCCACTTCCCCACGATGGCCGTCTGGTAGCCAGCCTTCTGCAACAACTTCGGAAACGTCTGCTGCGAGCCATCGAAGTTGCCGCCGACGTTCATGCGAAAGCCGTTGATGTGGCTGTGCTTCCCGGTGAGGATCACCGCCCGGCTCGGCCCACAGATCGCGTTCGTCACCAGACAGTTATTGAACCGCATGCCCTCTTTGGCGATGCGGTCCAGATTCGGCGTCTGATTGATCTTCGAGCCATAACAGCTCATCGCATTGGCCGAGTGATCGTCGGTGAAGATGAACAGGATGTTCGGCGGAGCGTCCGCTGCGGACGCGCCAGCACCGAACAGTCCACTCACCAGGGCCAACACAAGCGACCAGAGGCAAAGTCGCATAGCTGTCACTCCAAAGGAGAGAGAAACAACAAGACTCGCCCCAATCAACGGGACGAGTCTCGCCATGATCCGTCAGTATTGATCGACTACTGATTGCTCTCTTTGAAGACCGTGTCGATTGCCAGACCTGCGGCCAGCAGCAAGGTGATGAACCCAGCTTGCACCTCGACGCCGTCATTCAAAGCGATCGCGTAATTATCGGCGGACGTGAACATCTCCTTCGCCAATCCGGCCCACTTCTTGGCGACCACACCAACTTCGCGGCCGCTGTTGTCCGAGACTTTGAAGTTCCAGCCCTTCCAATCGCCCTTGATCTCGGCAATCTGTTTGTCGCTGGGATCGAAGACCATGAAGCAGCCACCGAGCGACAGCAGCTTGCTCTTCAAGTAACCCACCGTGCGACCATCCGGCGTGATGATGTCTACTTTGGGACGCAGCAGCACCACTCCACGTTTGATCGAGAACTGCAAAGGACCGCGTTTCTCTTCTGTGCCCGCATAGACGTTGACAACTGTCGGCAGCAGCTTCTTGTTAACGAACAAGCGCACGACCTTCACGAGTCCCGAGATCTCTTCGCGAGCGATGCCCAACTGGTCGCCGCTCTCCCCGTCGTAGATGTCATAGGCATCCGTGAGCTTGAACAGACCAACTCGTTCCTTAATTGCGTACTTGCGGCGATCCAGCATGAGAAAGCTTTCTAACGATGTGATGTGAGAAGGGAGCGCTGCAAAGTTGCGGCGAGAAGCCAAAGCATCTCGCCGCATAACGTAAACGGAATCGTCCCGAAGATTCACGTCACGAGCCCGCCGCCGGAGTGGTCATATCTCCGTTGTGACTAACTGATCTTCTTAAGCTTTGAAATTCGGCCGGTGTTAACCCATTCGGCCACGAAGATGCTGCCGTCGTGACCGAAGCAGGCGTCGTGCGGATGAACGAACTTGCCGGATTGCCATTTGTTCTTGTCGTTGCGGATGCCACCACCGTCCTTACCGGTGATACGGCCCACGTCATCGCCCAGCCGAGCCACCACTTCGTTCTTCTCGTTCAGCAGCGTGATGCGCGCATGCAGTTCGGGCACGACCATCAGGTTCTTCCAGGTCTCAACATTGGCCGGCAAGCCATAGCCCTTGAGAGTTTCGATGTACTTGCCGTCCATCGTGAAGTACTGCAGCGTGTGGTGTGCCCGGTCGCAAACGACGATGGATGGAGTTCGGCCTTCGCGACGATCGATCCAGACGCCGTGAGGGGTGCTGAAAGTTCCTTCCCCTTTGCCTGGTCCGCCAAAACAGGACACCCACTTGGCGTCCTTGTCGAAGCGGTGCACGACGAAAGCTCCGTAACCGTCGATCAGCAG
>CAYLTY010000025.1:0-5667 GCA_964386705.1 uncultured Planctomycetaceae bacterium | reverse complement strand
GTTCTGGCCCCAGATCTTCTGCGGCTTCGTGTCTTCCTCAGGCGCATACTTGCCGGACTGCATCGGCGCGTACTGCTGCCAGACGGTTTCCCCCTTCAGGTCCATCTTCGCGAAGCTCTTTACCTGCTGGTAAGCACAGACATAGAGGAACTCCTGCCCGCCCTCTTCCCGAATCTCGATGCCGTGTCCACCGCCCTGGAACTGATTGCCAAACGCTCGAATGAACTTGCCATCGGGGTCGAAGACGAACATCGAGGGATGATCCTTGAGATTCTCACGCCCTTCGTGAATCACGTACACGCAGCCCGACTTGTCGACGGCGACGTTGTGGGTCGTCTGCCAGGTATATTTGTCCGGCAACTGCGGCCAGTCGTGAACCACCTCAAACTTGTGCTCGCCCTCGCCGACAATCAACGGTTGCGTGGTGTCACCGGCGATCACGTAGCTCTTATAGCCAGCCAGAGCGACAGTTCCGGCTGCGGCTGTCGAAAGAAACTGACGGCGAGACAACGACTGCGAACGGGACTTCTTCATCTCGATTCCTCTGCGTGACGAGGTTGATGGTTACTTGCACTCAGGCGGTGGAGCATGCAGCCCGGACGAGCGAACGACAAGCTAACGGCGCATCCCGCCTCAGCACCTCACACCAGGATGTCATGTACGACGCGGCTGGATTCCACGCCCGTAAGTCGGAAGTCGAGCCCCTGAAAACGATGTGTGAAGCGTTCGTGGTCGATCCCCAACAGATGCAGCACGGTGGCATGCAGGTCGCGGACGTGAACTGGCTTTTCGACAACATTGTAACTGAACTCGTCGGTGGCGCCGTAGGTAAGGCCTGACTTCACGCCGCCGCCCGCCATCCACATCGTGAAGCAACGCGGATGATGATCTCGACCACCGTCAGGGCTGTTCCATTCGCCCTGTCCTGCGACTCCGCGGCCGAACTCGCCGCCCCACAGCACCAGAGTCTCATCCAGCAAGCCTCGCTGCTTGAGGTCCTTCACAAGCGCCGCGCTTGCCTGATCGGTATCTCGACAGCGCGCGATACACCAAGACGTCAACCGACTGTGATGATCCCAGTCGGGATGAAACAACTGCACGAAGCGAACGCCGCGCTCGATCAGCCGTCGCGCCAGAATGCAATTCGCCGCGTAGCTTCCGGGACGTCGTGAATCGGAACCATACAGCTCAAAGACGGATTCAGGCTCGTCGCTCAAATCCGTCAGCTCCGGAATGCTCGTCTGCATCCGATACGCCATCTCGTATTGATTGATTCGCGTTGTGATCTCCGGATCATGAGCCTGCTCAAACTTTTGCTGATTCAGTTCACGCAGACCATCCAGCATTCCGCGTCGGAGTTCACGCGGCAGGCCGTCCGGATCGCGAAGATACAGCACCGGTTCCTTCGCGTTGCGCAACTTCACACCTTGAAACCGCGACGGCAAAAACCCGCTGCCCCAGTAGTGGTCGTAGAGCGGCTGATCGCTCGGCCGCTTCATCTTGGAAATCAGCACCAGGTAGTCGGGAAGATTGCGGTTCTCGCTGCCCAAGCCGTAGCTGACCCAGGCCCCCATGCTGGGACGCCCCGCCAACTGATGCCCCGTGAGGAACTTGGTCATGGCGGGGGCGTGATTAATCTCGTCCGTGCGCATTGATTTGACGAAGCACAGTTCGTCGGCCGCTTCCTGAATGTGAGGCAGCCATTCGCTGACGGTCGCTCCACTGTCCCCGCAACGGGAGAACCGTGTCCGCGCCGGCATCACCAATTGCTTCTGCTTCGCAGTCATCGTCGTCAGCCGCTGTCCTTGCCGTACGCTCTCCGGAAGCTCCTTACCAGCCCAGTTCATCAAACCGGGCTTTTCGTCGTACAGCTCGATCTGCGATGGACCTCCAGACTGAGTCAAAAAGACCACCTGCTTCGCCTTCGGCGCGAAGTGCGGCAGTTCCGGTAGACCAATGCGAGGCGTCGCGTCCGCCGCGCGACTATTTGCCTGTTCCAGCAGTCCGAGACTCATTGCACCGAGACTGATTCCCGTGCAACGGCCGAGAAAGTAGCGGCGCGTGACATCGAGTTCGGGATCAAAGGCGGCAGTTGTCATAGTCGAGTTCACAAACCAGCGATGAATTGCCTGACGGCGTCCCAAAGAAGCATTGCCGCTTCAGCTTCGCAGAATATCCGTCACGACGTTGCCATGAACATCGGTGAGACGGAAGTCACGGCCGGCATAACGGTAGGTCAACTGCGTGTGATCAAAGCCGAGCAGATGCAGCAGAGTCGCATGCAGGTCATGCACATGCACAGGCTTTTCAACGGCGCGATAGCCGAATTCATCCGTCGCACCATGCACATATCCACCTTTGACGCCACCACCCGCCAGCCACACGGTGAAGCCCCAGTGGTTATGGTCGCGACCATTCGCGGGCTGCCCGTTTGACAATTCCACTGCGGGAGTACGACCAAACTCGCCGCCGCAAATCACCAGCGTCTCGTCAAACAGTCCGCGTTGCTTGAGATCCGTCAGCAGCGCGGCAATCGGACCATCGATCTCCTGGCCCAGGCGTTTGTGATTCGCCGCGATGTTGTCATGACTATCCCACGGCTGAACATCACCGTGATAGCACTGCACAACCCGCACACCGCGTTCAATTAGCCTGCGGGCGGTCAGCAATTGCCGACCATGCACCCCCGAACCGTACATCGCCTGCACATGCTGCGGCTCCTGACTGATATCGAACGCATCCGTCGCCGAGAGTTGCATGCGATAGGCCAGTTCAAACGACTGGATGCGCGCTTCCAGAGCCGCATCTTCCGCCCGCAGTTCCTGATGCTGCCGATTCAACTTCGCGAGCAGATCCAGTTGCCGGCGCTGATCAGTCGGAGTCACCGCCGAACTGCGAATGTTGTCGATCAGTTCATCGACCTTGGTCTTGCGCGTGTCGATGTGCGTGCCCTGATAAATGCCGGGCAAGAACGCGGATCGCCAGTTCGAGACATCAGCCACCGGTAGTCCGGGACACATCACCACGAAGCCTGGCAGATTCGCGTTCTCAGTGCCCATGCCATACGTCATCCACGCCCCGTAGCTGGGCCGCGAAAGTCGCTCGTCGCCGCAGTTCATCAACCGCATCGACTGCTCGTGATTCGGCGTGTTGGCATGCATCGACCGGATGAAGGAGATGTCGTCCACATGCCGCGCCGTCTGGCTGAAGATCTCGCTGATCGAGATACCGCTTTCCCCGTATTGCCGAAACTCAAACGGCGACGGCAACGCGTTACCTGTCGGTCTCTCAGTCGTGAGATTCCGTTGCGGCAACTTCTGCCCTGCGTACTTCTTCAACAGCGGTTTTTCATCGAACGTGTCAATCTGCGATGCGCCACCATTCAAGTACACATGAACGATGTGCTTCACCTTCGCCGGAAAGTGCGTCGGCCGAATCTCCAACGGTGATGTCGCAGCGCTCGCCATCCCAGCCAGACCGGAGTCTCCGAGCAATCCCGCCAGCCCCAACATGCCGACTCCGGTTCCCACCTCAGCCAGGATCTCGCGACGCGTTCTTTGCATGCTGATCTCACACAGACAGAGTCAATATCACAGGCCAACTCGCAACACCGTTGCCAAGATATCGATCATAGCCGAGCACGTGCCCCATGAGGCAATGCGGCGCAAAGAAACAGACCGCGCCAGGTCAACTCACGCACCTTATCTATCGGCCTCTCGATCGCTACAGTGAAGCTCCCCGGCCTCAAGCCACATCAGGCTAACCTGCTCTCAACCTACAACTGCCAACTCTGCTTATGAGATTCTGGATTCTTCACGCGCTGCTCTTGCCACTCGTTGCTATGACGACATGGTTTGATTTCCTTGCAACGGCGGCTGAGACGCCATCGTTTCGTCGAGATGTGATGCCAGTGCTGTTTCGAGCCGGATGCAATTCAGGAACCTGTCATGGATCGGCTCGAGGCAAGGATGGCTTCCTGCTGTCATTGTTCGGGTATGACACCAAGGGTGACTACTACCGCATTACCCAGGAGATGGTCGGGCGGCGAGTGAATGTGGCAGCTCCCGAGCAAAGCCTGCTGCTCCTCAAAGCCACCGGCAAGGTGCCGCACACCGGCGGACAGCTCTTCAAGGAAGATAGTCCCTACTACCGCAGCCTGCTGGCATGGATTGAAGCCGGCGCTCCAGACGACGAAGGCAAAGTGCCGGAGCCCGTCGAGATCAAGCTCGAACCCGATCGCATGGTGTTTCAGCAGGCAAAGGCGACTCAAACAACGAAAGTCACTGCTCGATACTCGGACGGCTCGACGCGCGATGTCACGCAGTTGGCGCGATTCCTGTCGAACAACTCGACGACAGCCACCATCGACATGCAAGGTCAGGTCAAAGCTGGCAATCCCGGAGATACCTTCGTCTTCGCGCGCTTCAATCGCTTCACCATCGGCTCTGAAGTGATCGTGTTGCCAGCGGATTCCAAGTACCAATGGACCAACCCGACCGCGAATAACTACGTCGACGAACTGGTCTACGACCGACTGCAGAAGCTGCACCTGCTGCCCTCTGAACTAGCCGATGATGAGACCTTCGTTCGGCGGGTGTATCTCGATCTGATCGGCGCGCCGCCAACACCGGAGCAATACACTGCGTTCGTCAATGACAAGTCGCCAACGAAACGCGAGCGACTGATCGATGAGTTGATCAAGTCCGACTCGTTCGCCGATCTGTGGACAGCCATCTGGGCGGAGTCGCTCAGAGTAATGGGCGGCGGGTATGCCCCGACGGGCACCGATGTCAAAGCGGCCGAAGCCTACTTTGAATGGATTCACGAGCAGATGCAGAGGAACCGTCCTCTCGACGAGTTTGTGTCGGAGCAGATAACGGCCAGCGGTAGCAATCTGACGAACGGCCCGGCCAACCTCTACACCATGCTGGTTCACGACGTGAAGTTCACTCCCAAGAACTTCGCGGCGGACTTCTCGCAACTCTTCACCGGCGTGCAGATTCAATGCGCCGAGTGCCACAATCATCCGTTTGATCGCTGGACGATGGATGACTATTACGGTTTCGTCAGTATCTTCACGGGAGTCAAACGCAAGCTCGGAGCCGAGGCTCGTGAGTTCTACATCTTCAACGACCCACTGGCGGCCGCGGCAAAACATCTCGTAGATGAGCGACCTGTCCCCGCGACCGTTCTCGGCGCGGAGACTCCGATTGCAAAAGGTGGCGACCCGCGAGTCGCGCTCGCAAAGTGGCTGACGGCACCCGAGAACGAATTGTTCGCGCGCAATCTCGCAAACCGCATCTGGTCGCACTTCATGGGCCGGGGTCTCGTCGAACCACTGGACGATATGCGTATCAGCAACCCGCCAACGAACAAGCCGCTGCTCGATGCGTTAGCTAAGCACCTGGTGGACTCGAAGTTCAACCTGCGATCGCTGGTACGCGACATCTGCACGTCGCGGGTCTATCAGTTGTCCTCGAAGCCAAACTCGACGAATGCACTCGACGATCGCCAGTTCTCGCGAGCGCGCCTGCGGCGTCTTCGCGCGGATGTCTTGCTGGACTCAATCCTGCAGGTCACCGGCGGCGAACGCGGCTTCAGCAATTTTCCGTCTGGCACCAAGGCGGTGCTGTTCTACCCGCGTACATCTGGAGACACGACCGGACC
>CAYLTY010000024.1:0-58067 GCA_964386705.1 uncultured Planctomycetaceae bacterium | reverse complement strand
GCCGTGGGTGGCGTGCAGAGCCAGTCGCTGACCGTGGACCGTCAGATGAAGCGTTACGGCGTGCCCCGCATCTGCTTCATCAACAAGATGGACCGTATCGGCGCCGATTGGATCAGCGTCACTCAGCAGGTCAAAGACAAGCTGGGGCTCATGGCGCTACCGCTGCAGATTGCGATTGGTCGCGAATCCAGCTTCGAAGGCGTTGTTGATTTGATCAACATGCAGGCCGTGTACTTCGATGGACCTAAGGGCGAAGACATTCGTCGCGAGCCCATTCCCGAAGAACTCCAGGACGAGGCGAACACGGCTCGGCATCATATGCTCGAAACGTTGTCGATGTTCGACGATCAGCTGATGGAAGCGCTTCTGGAAGAGCGAGTTCCAGAGCCCGAGCACATCAAGAAGATCATTCGTAAGGCCACAATTTCGCGAGAAATTGCCCCGTTGATGATGGGCACAGCTTACAAGAACAAAGGCATTCAAGAGCTGTTGGACGCCATCACCTGGTATCTGCCCAGCCCCTTGGATCGCACCATTATTGCTCAAGACTTGGATCACAAGGATGAGAGTGGCAAGGGTGCGCCTCTGCCGCTCACCACGGAAGACAGCAAGCCCGTTGTTTGCATGGCCTTCAAGACGGTCATCGAGCAGTTCGGCTTGCTGGCCTACACACGGATCTATCAGGGCGAAATTCGCAAAGGCGACAGCTACATCAACGCACGAACCGGTAAGAAGGTTCGCTTCGGACGTCTCGTGCGCATGCATGCCAATGATCGCGAAGAAATCGACGTCGCCGGCGCCGGTGACATCATTGCGGTCGTCGGTGTGGACTGCGCCTCGGGCGATACGTTCCACGGTGAAGGTGTCAGCGTCGCGCTGGAAAACATCTTCGTTCCAGAAGCTGTGCTGCGTCTCTCCATTGAACCCGCGAACCGTGACGGTGCGGACAAGATGGGCAAGGCGCTCGAACGCTTCCGTCGTGAAGACCCAACCTTCCGTGTGATGTCTGATCCTGAAACCGGCGAAACGATCATCGCAGGCATGGGTCAGTTGCACCTCGAAATTTACGTGGAACGTATGCGTCGCGAGTACGGCGTGGAAGCGATTGTCGGTGAGCCTCGCGTGGCTTACCGCGAGACTCCCACGAAGTCCGTTGAGTTCGATTACAAGCACAAGAAGCAGACCGGTGGTTCGGGTCAGTACGCCCATGTGCGTGGCAAGCTGCAACCGCTGCCGGAAGATTCTGAAGTGACTCATAAGTTCACGAACGCGGTGACCCAGGGTCGTATTCCAAAGGAATACATCCCCGCGATCCAGGAAGGTTTTGAGCTGTCACTGGTCAAGGGCCCGCTGTGTGAGTGCGAAATCACTGGCTTGGAAATGGTGGTCGAGGACGGTAGCTACCACGACGTCGACTCGTCCGAAATGGCGTTCAAGATTTGTGCGATCAGCCTGATGCGCGAAAACTTGACCCGCGTCGGTATGGCGTTGCTGGAGCCGATCATGAAGCTCGAAATCGAAGCTCCCGAAAGCTTCCAAGGTTCGATCTGCGGTCACTTGTCGAGCAAGCGTGGGCTGATCACGTCCACGTCGAGCCGTCAGTTGACTGCGGTTATCGAAGCCGAAGTTCCGCTGGGCGAAATGTTCGACTACGCGAACGAACTGCGTTCGATGACTCAGGGTAAGGGACAGTTCTCGATGGAATTTGCGAAGTACAAGCAAGTGCCCAAGAACGTTCAGGAAGAAGTCATTGAGAAGCGTCGCAAGGACAAGGAAGCCCGCGCTGCCAAGATGAAGTAGTCGTCCTGATTGACGCCAGAAAAAGAGAAGGCCCGCGAGTGAATGCTCGCGAGCCTTTTTTTGTTGTCACGATCCGAAGTTAACCAGACTTAAAAGATCGTGAAGACGCACTGTCAGAAATGCGTCAAATGAACTCAGCGCTTGACGCGGAACTTCTCCAGCCACTCCAGAACTTCCGATCGGCGATAGCGGTAGTCGCCACCGATCTTGAACGCCGGCAGTTGTTCTTTGTTCACAAGCTCCCAAATCTTCGTGCGCGAGAGGCCCAGAAATTCCATTAACTGACGTGTCGTCATCAGCTCGTCATCCCAATGAATCGATCGTTTGGGACGATCAGCGATCAGCGCTGGATCGCCTGCAGTTTCCAGTCCGACATCACCTTCTGTAATCGGCTCTGTCTCTGACATAATTCAACTCCCTCGGCAGTTGCCTGCCGTCCCGAGTAGTGAGTTGTGGACCAGCGATTGATCGCATCCGCACGGATGTCAACAGTCAAAAGCATATCCACTGGCAAAATATGTTCGTTCGATTCTATCGTTAGGAAAGTCAGACGGGCACTTTGTTTAGCAACAAAGATGGCCACTCGGCGGTAATTTCCTCGCGGCGCATTCAGGCTTAAATTGGCCGTTGGTATCCTGTTTTAGAGAGATTGAACAATTGACAACAAACCTCGAACGGCTGCGCATCGCATTAAAAAGTGTTGAAGTCAGTGCTTTTGCGGTAACCAGCATGCCTAGTGTGCGTTGGCTGACCGGGTTCACGGGCTCATTCGCCATTGCGATTGTGACACTCGAGCAGGCAGTCCTCGTCACCGACAGCCGCTACACGCTGCAAGCTGCGGAGCAGTGCACGAGCATGCCCTGTCGCTCTTACGCCAATCCGACGAATGTTGTCGACTTTCTTAAGGAGCAGCTTGATGCGCTCTTCGTCCATCGACTGGCGTTTGACAAGAACCATGTGACCGTTGCGACGCATGAGTCCTGGAGCGAGAAGTTCACGGGGATTGAACTTCAGTCGGCAACCGACCCGATTGACGAACTGCGCAAGGTCAAGTCGCCAGAAGAGGTTGCGAAGGTGCGAGCTGCCTGTGCGGTGACGGACACGTGCCTCGAAGAACTGATTCGCCGCATACGTCCCGGCGTCACGGAAATCCAACTGCTGTGGGCGCTGGAAGACATGCTGCGTTCTCACGGGGCAACGGCCGCTTTCGCGCCGATCATCGTCAGCGGGCCTCGCACCGCACGACCGCACGGCGAACCTTCCACTCGGGAACTGCAGCGCGGCGACTTCGTGACGATGGATATTGGCGCCCGACTGGACGGCTACTGCAGCGACATCACGCGGACCGTCGCGATCGGTTCCGCGAGCCCGCGGCAGAAGGAAGTCTACCAGCACCTGCTGCACGCTCAGGAAACCTGCATCCAAACAATCCGGCCCGGTCTTTCGAGTAAGTCACTTGATGGGCTGGCCCGACAGATTCTCGATGAAAAAGGGCTGGCGAAGCACTTCGGGCACGGACTGGGGCACGGCCTCGGCGCCTTGGTGCATGATTCCGGTCGGCTGTCACAACTGGTCGACGAGCAAATCTCTGTCGGACAGATCTGGACGATTGAGCCCGGCGTCTACATCGAAGGCGAGTTCGGCCTGCGCATCGAAGACGACGTGCTGGTTACGGAAACGGGTTGTGAGGTTTTGACGAAGTTTCCGAAGCACCTGATTGAAGTGCCCTGGTAGGTGGGATTTCGAATAGATCTTGGGACGGATTGCATTCGTCCAACGGCTCCGATCAGCTGTGCACGAGTTGCCGGTTATTCGGTAGAGGCAGTTCTTGCCGCGACCATACGTTGCATAGGAGTGGCAAGATCCGCTCTTTGTGTTTGACTGTGATTTTTCGCCAGCCCTATGATCACGAACGGGTTATGCTCCCGTACCGAGGCTGTCGATTCTCGATCAGCCGTAGTCCGTCCTCAGTGCCTCAGCGACATCAGCCATGCTCACTAAACTTAGCAAGATCCTGGTAGTCTTCGTGACTTTCGCCAGCATTGCTTTTCTCGGTGTGGCCGTCGCGCTTACCAGTTCGGGACCCAACTGGGTAACGGCTTCACAGGCGCTGCCGGGTTACGAATTCACTTACACGGGCGGTGAGAAGCCAACCTGGGCCGTGAAGCCGCGTGTCGGCGCCGAGGCGGGCAAGTCAGCTCGTGCTCATCCGGATGTGATCGCCTGGGCTTATGACGACGCCAAGAAGAAGCTCGACGAAGAGATTGCCAAGGTCACTCCCAAGATCAAGCCGTTGGAAGAACAAATTCAACTGACCACACAGTTGATTCAGCAGGATCTCTACGGACTGGATGCTCGTAAAGAAGTACTCGCCAAGCAGCTTGACGATGTTCACAAGCAGATTGGCGCGGTGACGCAAGAAACGACTCGAGCCAACGAAGACACGCTGAAGATTCGCGCTCAGGCTGAGCAGCGCCGCAGCGATGTCTATCGCCTCGTGCGAAACTATCAGGCGATTGAAGCTGACTACTATCAGCTGGTGGCACAGAAGCGACGTTTGCTCGACATGCTGTTCCAGATGCAAGGATTGCGAGATCGACTCGAGGAACGAGCCACGGACCTGGTGGCACAGGGCGCCGTTCCGAAAGAGTAGTTCAAACCATTCATGCGTCGGCTGACTTGCCGACAGGATCACGGTCATGACCTTTGTTGGTAAGCTCTTAGTTGTTGTTCAATTCGTGCTCAGCATCTGCTTCATGGCATTCGCCGGAGCGGTCTACACGCGCCAGATGACCTGGAAAGCGGAGTACGAGAAGACCGCTCAAAAACTGACGCAAACCGAAGGCGAGCTGAAGGCCGAAGGTACGCGGCGCAATGATCAGGTCACCGCGCTGAATGACAAAGTCAAAGCGGCTGAAGACAAAGCCAAGGCGTCTGCCAATGAGCTGGCTCTGGCGGCCGATCTGGCCAAGAAGCTGAAGGAAGAAGTGGATCGCGCCAACGGTGTGATCAGCACTGAAACTTCGCTGAAGAAATCCGCTCAGGAAGAGGCCAACATCCGCAAGGACGAAGCCCGCATCCTCACCCAGATCAACGACAAGCTCAACAAGGAGCTCAACCAGAAGAACACCGTCATCCGCACTCAGGATGAAACGTTGTTCTCTCGTGAAACCGAGTTGAAGGGCCTGACCGAGAAGTACGACACCGTGTTATCTCAGGTAGCAACCTTCACGAAGGTGCTGGCCGCGAATGGCTTCAGCACGGATCCGAAGTCCTACTCCACCGTCAATGCTCCAACCCCGCTGGTGTTTGGCCGCGTGGAAGAAGCTGAGCCCAAGGGCAAGAGCGGCAAAGAACGCGTGCAGATTTCGGTCGGCAGCGATGATGGTGTGACCGAAGGTTCGACGCTGTATGTCTACCGCATTGGCGAGCGAAGCAAGTTCCTCGCCCGTATCAAGATTGAACTCGTGAAACCCGACACCGCAGTGGGGGTTGTCATTCCAGAAACCAAGAACGGCGTGATTGAGAAAGGCGACTATGTCTCAACGAAACTCAACTGAGAAACCGGCGCCTGACGTCTATGTGGGGCTGCTCTTCGTGTCTGTCGCGGCCCTGTCCATCGGCATCGCGTTCCTGGTTATGGAGCTCAACAAATACGACTGGGCTCTCCCGAAGTAATCTCGGGAATCAAAACAAGAAAGCCGACACCGGCAACTGCGATCAGGCAGAGCGGGTGACGGCTTTTGTTTTTGATAGATCGATCAAATCGACTAGGGGAAGATGAAGAAGCCGCCGGTGATAACCGCGCCTTCAACGATTGCCGCCTTCGTGTTCCACGGGAAGTTCGGGAACTGCTTGGGAGCACATTCACCCGGTCTGTACCAACCCAGCGTGTACATTCTCTTGCAGGGTGGGTCGATCGTCATCTGATACGGCAGACCGATCAGTTGCACGCCGAAGCGTCCGGCCGACGCGAACGGCTGCACGACCGGATGATACGTGTGGCCGTAGCGTTCCAGAGCCGGGTCTTCGAAGTACAACGGATTGTGATACAGATCCGACGCCTGCCACTGGAAACAAGTGGGCGTCATGGCGTGAGCAATCGGACCGTCGCTCGTCAGCGGCACTTCTTCTGGAGCCTGCAGGCTCGGATCAATGTCCGTCCTGACATGCATCTCAGGCTGATAGTCCGCGTACGGCAGAATGCTGGTCACCTTCTTGAGCTGACGGGGATCGGACGTCGTGCCCTGATATCCCGTCTCGACCACATTCACGTCTTCGGCGGCAGCCGTCTGCTGAATCTCGGAAGGTCGACTTGGCAATGGTGGCAGCGGAGGCGGAGCCTGAATGGGGCTCTGCACGCGCGGCTGCATTATCATGCGTTCGTGCTGCTCGGTGTTCTTGCGCTTGAGCACTCCATCCTTCAGCTGCTCCCAACGGCTGCTCGGGTTGCGGTTACGCAACTTGTCGAGCGGCGATGTTCCGGGCTCCGCGGCCTGCAGAGTTGTCGCGCCGATGACGCAGACAATCCCTGCGAGCCAGCTGGTCTTACGAACCAACGTGCTCAGCCGAGTAGTTTGGTGCTTCCTGGGTGATAGCGATGTCATGCGGATGGTTCTCCCTAACCGACGCCGCGGTGATTTGAATGAAACGGGCTTTACGCAGCTCGGGAACCGTTCTGGCTCCGAGATAACCCATTCCAGCTCGCAGCCCACCAATCAGTTGATACAGAAAAGTGGAGAGCGGGCCTTTGTACGGAACTCTTCCTTCCACGCCTTCGGGCACCAGCTTGCGAGCTTCATCCCTGCCGCTCGAATCACTGGGGCCTTGCCGGTAACGCTCACTGCTGCCCTTGACCATGGCACCCAGCGAACCCATACCGCGATAACGCTTAAACGATCGACCTTGATAGAGAATCATTTCGCCGGGGCTCTCTTCGAGTCCGGCTAGCAACCCTCCCAGCATCACACAGTCAGCTCCCATGGCCAGAGCTTTCGTGATGTCTCCGCTGTATCGAATCCCGCCATCGGCGATGATGGGAACTCCCGAGTCTCCCACTCCGCGAACGGCGTTCGCAATCGCTGTCAGTTGTGGCACACCCACACCTGAAATGATCCGCGTGGTGCAGATCGAACCAGGCCCGATGCCCACCTTCACGGCGTTGGCACCGGCTTTCACCAGATCCCTTGCTCCCTCTTCGGTCGCAATGTTTCCGGCAATGACGTCAATGGACCAGCGTCGCTTCAGCTCACTGACAGTGTCGAGCACGTTGCGAGAATGTCCGTGAGCACTATCGACGACCAGCACGTCCACACCTGCATCGAGCAGGCTCTTGGCGCGTTCGAAGTCACCAACCCCGATCGCCGCACCGACTCGCAACCGGCCCCTGGAATCTTTCGACGCCTTTGGGTAGCGCAGGTTCTTGTCGATGTCCTTGATCGTGATTAATCCCTTCAATCGATATTCTTCGTCCACCAGCAAAAGTTTCTCCACTTTATTTTCTAGGAGCAGTCGCTGGGCAGTGACGAGGTCGGTGTTCTCGCTGGCGGTAACCAGCTTGTCTTTGGTCATCACCTGATCGATGCGGGTGTCATTGGACCCGAGGAATCGCAGATCGCGGCGGGTCAGAATGCCGCAAAGCTTGCCGTCGGCTGAAGTTATGGGAACGCCGCCAATGTTCCGCTCATCCATCATCGTGCGTGCATGTCCGACTGTTGCGTCGGGCGGCAACGTGACCGGATCGACGATCACGCCGTGTTCGCTGCGTTTCACGCGGTCGACTTGAAGCGTTTGCTGCTCGACCGTCATGTTTTTGTGAATAACGCCGATGCCACCTTCCTGAGCCAGAGCAATGGCCATTTCGCTCTCGGTGACGGTGTCCATCGGACTGCTGATGACCGGCACATTCAACCGGATGTTGTTCGTAAAGCGTGAGCCGACATCGCATTCCGACGGCAGGACTTCGCTATAGCCGGGTTCGAGGAGCACATCGTCAAACGTAATTCCCTGGGCGACGATCCGGTCCATAATGAGTCTTCTCTTAAAGTAAGTGGCTCGCCTGGCGAGCAATCACACCAATCAGTTTGTGTTTGATGCACGGTATACGAACGGCGGCCAGCAATCCGAAAACGCCGTCTGAAGTTCGTCTCGCCGTCCAAAGTTCATGTCCGTTGAGCAACTAGCCCGAAACCTGTCGGGAACGTGAGTTCCCAGCGGGTTTCGGGCTAGAGCGGATCGTCCGAAGTTCGAACGGCGAAAATTCAGGTCTGTGGGGAGCGAAGGATAGCGTCCCGGAGGCGATTCGACACGGCTACGAGCTGCGCGACCGGAAGCTGTTCGCCTCGGACGCCTTCCGGCAAAGCTTCCAGAGCCAAGGCGGCATCCACTTCCGACTTTGAAAGCTCATTGCTGTACATACCGCAGACGACCGAACGCAGCAGCTTGCGTCGATGAGTAAACAGCCGGCGCACGAAGTCGTGAAAGAACTCCCTGTCGTTAATGAGTTTACGACGTTCCGGATTGGGGATGAGCCGCACCACGGCGGAGTCCACTTTGGGACGCGGCCAGAAGACTTCCGGCGGCATCCGCCGCGCGACCTTCACGTCCGCCTGAGCCTGGAGCCACACGGACAGCGCCCCATAATTGGGAATCTCAGGCGTCGCGGCCATGCGCTCGGCTAGTTCCAGCTGGATCGTGGCGACGATGCGTGTCCAAGGCAGTTCTGTGGCGACCAGATTAGAAATGATCGGCGTCGCCACGTTGTACGGCAGATTGGCGACCAGCTTCAGACGTCGGCGAGGATCCACCGCCAGCGCCGCCTGCACGGCTTCGATCACGGCGGGAGCGAAGTTGTTTTTGTTCTTCAGCGCGTCCATGTGCAGCAGAGTGACGTTCTCAAACCCACCGGCTTGATCGGTCGCCAGTTGGAACATGTTGTTGTCGTATTCCACAGACACCACATGTCCGGCCTGCACTGCCATAAACGTCGTCATGCCTCCGGTGCCAGTGCCGATTTCCAGCACGACGTCATCGGGCGTGAGCTGCGCTTCGCGAACAATCGCCTCAATGATGTTGAGGTCGATCAGAAAGTTTTGCCCGAGGTCATGCCTCGGATTGAACCCATGCTCCTCGAACAACTGCATCAAGTGAGCGCGAGTCTGGCGGACGACGTTTTTCATTGAGACCACGAACGAAATCTGAGTGCGAATCAAAACGCAACTTCTACCTCAGCCGGACTCCAAATGCGACTCAAGCCTGAGTTCAGGAGCGTTCCACCCTGGACTGCTCCGGCTCGACGGAGCCCTCCATTTTTGCGGCGCGGCGATCGCGCGTGACTAATGATCTGAGCCGTGAAGCGAACGCGTTCTCGACAACCTTCATCCCCAGGCAAGTGGACGACCCAGTTCTGCTCTGCCGCCAAACTGACATCCGCAAACAATGGAGTGCTGAGGCGAGCCTCTGCACTCCAAGACAGTTTTACAGAAGACGGTCCGTACATCGGCTTCGAAAAGCGTTAGCGCACCTCAACGGGCCACGGCCAGGTGATGCGGTCCGGGAGTACCGGTGACTTCGGGGGGCTGGTGTTGTCCCATTGCTCGGACCAGGTTTGCCATGAAACGGGAGTGAGTGCAAAGATCAGACTGTCGGCGTGAACGATGGGCAGGCTGAACTTGGTTGCGATGTGGCGCGGATAGGGGCGAATGAGCTCACCCGAATTGAGGCCGTAGATGGCTTCCTCTTCGTACTCGCCATCAGGCCACACCAGCAGACCGGCTTCCGCGACGTCGTAAGGGACGACGTTGCTGGCGAAGGTCGCGGCGATTTGTTCGCGGATCAGGTCTACTCCCGCCAGTCGATAGAAGCCAACCAGAGCCCGCCATAAGAGGCGTTGTTCTGCCTCAGAAATCAACAGGACCCAGCCGAGTTCATCGGTGCTCGCGACCAACCAGCCGGATTGTTCTTCGAAGATCAACGTCAGTGGGTCATTGCCGAGTTCATAACAGGCAATCTCCAGCCGCACGCTGTTCGACGCGAGGCGCAGGCGGGTGACTCGCAGGCGACGCTCCGACCATTGCCCGGACAGTTCCAGCAACTGCAGTAACTCACGTTCAACAAAATGCTGCACGCAAACCTGAACGTGGTGCAGTTGGTCGAGGTACTTGCTGCGAGCCTGGCTATGAACGTCGCCATTGCGATGCCGGTCGACTCGCCGCAGTTTTGCGAACAGTTTGGGCAGCGTGCCTGAATGGAAACCAGGCTTCATCAGGCGAATGAAGGTCTCGCCATGACTGCCGACCAGCACGGGCTTCAGGTTCTCACCACGATTGGCCATGTAGACCAGCCAGTTGGATTTCAATTCCCACACGAGGAAGCCGAAGATCCCCGGAATGCCCCACACGACGGTGGCGGCAATGGCGTTGGCGGTCTCAACCGGCATGCCCGAAGCGACTTTCAGCAACAGGGCAGCCAGAGGCGACGCCTTCGCCGCGTTGCTGGTGAACGCCAGCGGCAGCAGCAGCTTGTGTGAGACTGTCACAACCGGAAAGTGCTTGATGGGATTGATCTGCGGTTCGATCAGCAGGTTGACGCAGAACCTCAGCACGAAGGTGATGACCGACCAGAACACGCTCAGAATCGCTTTGAACCCCAGCGACACCGACGTTTCGCCGCTCTTGAAACGCAACCACTCATCGACGGCATACAGCACACGCTCGAACCATTCGAGCATCCGCTTGAAGGTTTCCATCACGAGGTCAAAGAGTGCGACGAAGATGTGCACTCGGATACGGTCCCACGTGCGATGCAGCCACTCGGCCGACAGTTCTTCGACATCGCGGCCCACGCGTGAGTTCAACACCACAGCCATCGCTGTCCAGACGACGACCCAGTTCACCGTCGGCTGCATTTCCCACTCGTTGAGCCACGGAATGAAGCCGCAAATGATGGCCGTGGGAATCAGCGGCGTGATCAGCATCTTGCGGGCGATGACGGCAAAGGTGCTCTTCAGGAATCGGCGCACCAGGGGCAGCTTCAGCAGGCGCGCTGGCCAGTCGATGAGCAGCTTGCGCAGGAATCGAAACAGTTTGTGCAGCAGTTTCGACAACCAGCGTCTGAATTTGGCGACGTGAATGATCAGCAACAGCAGCGTGCCCATCACGAAGATCGTCGCCCGCACGTTGACGGGGTGCGAGATCCATTCGACGAAGTCGGACTCTTCATCAACCAGCTTCTCGACGATATGCAGCAATGCCTGAAACGCGATGAACGCACAGCCGTAGGGAATAGCGAGATAACGCGTGAGAAACCGGCCGAACACGGTCCCGAACGCCGCCGCACTCAAGCGCTGCAGCCCGCGCAGGTGAATGTCGCCGCGCTGGTAGACACCATCCAGCACGCGGCTGAGCTGTTTGTCTGCCTGCAGCAGCTTGTCGCCCAGCAGGAACTCGGACGGGCTCTTGAGATCCTCCAGCTTCAGGTTGCTGCGTGAAATCGCGTCGCGCAGATCACCCATGGTGATGAAGCCGCGCACGACAACGCCGTCGAGCAACTCTTCCACAAGCTTTCGGAACGCGACATCTTCAGGCACGTTGCGCGGCACGAAGTTGACGCTGGCCAAAGCCTGCTCGGTGAGCGGTCGAATGCGGACGCGCATCTGTCGCTCGGCGGAGTCGTCGGCAGCATGCAGCAGTGCCGACAGTCGATCGCGTTCATCACCAGTCAGCCGCGCGGACACCAGGCGCCGAGTCGCACTGCGCAGGTGCTTCGACATCAACACTTCGCGCTGATTGGGCAAAGGCCTCTTGAGTTGTCGCTGGCCAAACGAGAGCGCCCAGTCCAGCAGGTCCACCTTGTAGATCACGCGTTCGTGGTCCACGCAGACCTTCTGCAGGTCGTACAGCAGCTTCTTGTCCGCCGACCAGAAGCCTTCCATCGCGTGCATCAGCAACGCCACCAGCGACTCGTACCAGCATTTTGCCGCCGTTTCGTTGAACCCCAGAGCGGCCTGCAGTCGATGCACCAGACGCTGCATGTCCTTCAACGCACCGTTGATCGCTTCGTCGCGGAGTTCAGGCGATGCAAACTGCGACGCACCCATCTGCAACAGAGCGGCCGCCACCGCGTTTCCGCGCATGAAGGCTTTATCCGCGCGGCGCATGAGCTTGGTGAAGATCCGCAGGTTCTGCCTGCTTCCCGCGTTCAGTCGTGTGGCGCACGCTTCCGTCAGTGCTGGCCAATCGATCGCATCCACGTCCGACTGAGCCTGACCGTAAGACGTGTCAGCGTGGGACGAGTCGTCATCGAACCCGGCGATGTGATGCAGTTCCTCAAACGTGGTCAGATGCCCGCTGATTGACTGCGGCTCGACACTGCCGGGTAAGCGTGTTTGTTCGAACAGGCCGATCACATCGACGTCGCGACACAACAATTCGTCGATGCGATCCAGATCCGAAAACGCCGGGAAGTACGTTGCCAGACAGTGCGGTTGAAATCGCTTCAGCTCGCTGAAGACGGCTGCGAACTCAATGTAGACATCAGTCTGAGTGACTTCACTGCGCAGAAATCCCTCGCGTTTTAACACGGCGGCGATTTCGTCGGCTTCGACTTGCCCGAGTTGATCAATGCGCCGGCGAATGGACGCAGGCTTCAACTTGCCAGCTGCGACGAGTTCATCGAACGCGCGATGAATCCGCGCGTGATACAGCAATCGCCAGACAGCCAGCTTCAACTCCGCGAGACTCATTGACTCCAGATACTTCTCGTCTGGCTGGGCGAGCAGAATAGCCTTCGCAGGCAAGTCGCTGTTGGGCTGCAGTCCAAGCTCATCCCAGTCCACATGTTTGATGAGGTTGTTGCGGGCGATAATCAGTGACTTGCGATGCGGCACGTTGACCGCCAGCGTCGGCAGATCCCACTCCTGCTTCATCACCCGCCGCAGCACGCGCGGCTGCACGAGGTACGCCGTCGGATCGACGGAAGTGAGCACACGACGGACCTCGGCGACCATTTCGTCGATGTGACTGGGCACCTGGCCAGACCGGTCAGCAGCGGTTTCGTTTCGCACGTCGGCCATCGTCGGAAATCTCGGAGCGTGTTCACAGTGTGATGAGCGCCACAGAAGATACCGTCCGCGAATTCACAATTCACCGCCTCGCCCAATCTGGGGCCTGCGAGCCTCAGGCTGCGAGCTGCCTGTTCGGCAAGGTCAACGCAGCTTGCTGAGTTTATGGATCGACAACCCGTAGCATGGACGCCTCGTCCGTGGGTAATCAGTGCAGCATGGACGGGGGCGTCCATGCTACAGGCTATTCCGACAGACCGAGAGAAATCGGCTACTTGCGGGCCAGCCGCACAACGCCGTCCCACTCGGGCGGAGCCGTGCGATTGTTCTGGACGATCGGAATCGACAGGAAGTCCTGCGCGCGATCTCCAGCGGGCATCGAATGCAGGCACTGCCACGCTGTCTCCCAGCGCCCGGCGATGAAATCGTCGACGCCTTTTTCGAACTGGGCAATGTGATCATCGCTGAGCAACGGGTACTCACTGGCTGGCGGCAGCAGTTCACTCACCAGCACCGGAGTTTCCATGCCGACGGGTAACACTTTCGCGAGCTTGCGAACGCGTCCAACCGACCGGTCCATCTGGCTGCGCACAAAGTTGGCGGTCGGTTCGTCGATAACGATAGGAACTCGCAACTGCGAGGTCATGGTCTCAAGACGGCTCGCAAGGTTCACCACCGGTCCGAAGACGGTGACCTTCACCTGCTCCTGCGTGCCAATCTTGCCCGCCACAGCGCGGCCGTGAGCGATCCCGATTCCCATGCGAAAGTCTTGCAGTGGATGGCCCGGAGTCGACGCAGCCTGCTCAAAGGCGGCTCGAATGCTGAGCGCCGCGCGACAGGCGTTGAGTGGTGCTTCCGCCGAAGCCAGCGGCCAGCCCCAGAAGCCCAGAGCCGCGTCGCCCTGAAAGTCTCCCGTCACACCACCGAACTTGAGGATCTGTTCCGTCATCACGCTCAGCGCCTGACTGACGCGGCTGAGCAGACCTTTGAGGTTCGTCGCTTCTAGTTCAGCCTTCTGACTGAAGCCGCGCAAGTCACAGAACAGGACCGTGACATCGCACTCGCGCGGTTCCAGCAGGTCGGGATTCAAGTCTTCGCCGAGCGCTTCGAGAATTGGCGGAGCGAAGAACTGGCGGAGGCCAGCCTGATGCCGCTCAAGAGCTCGCAGACGACGCAGCGAGCTGATGATCTCAGCAACGAGTTCCGTGAAACGCACGTCAGCCTGTAACTGAGTTCCACACCCGGACGCTGAGATCACACCGGTTTCCGCTCCGTGACGGCCGGCGACATACAATCCGCGAGGCGGCTCGCCGGGGACAAACACCGGTGTGCAGAACGCCCAGTTGAATTCTGAAATCGCCGTGTAACGCGAATCGGGGGCATCGGTCGGCTCCCACACATGCAACACGCTGCGACGACTGGTCATCAGAGCTTCGCGGACCAGTCGCGCGCTGGGACGCACGGACCCGGCAGTTTCCGTTCGACGGTCACCGCACAACACTTCGCAACTGGCCGGGGTCAACTCGGTGATCGCCACAGCTTCGGCACGCGGCACACCGGCCAGCAGCAATTGCACCACGCGCAGCAGGAAATCTTCATGCGTGCGGGCACCGAGGATCACGCGCGGCAGGTGCGTCAGCACTTCGATGCGTTTCTCGGCGTCTGAAAACGGAATGTTGCGCAGTTGCCGAGCGTCGAAAGTCATTTCCTCAAACGCGCGCGAGTGGGGCGATTCATCGGTCGTCGCATGCCGCTCGATCCGGAATTGAGTTTCACCGATGACGAAATGTTCGCCGTCGTGAACCTCGAATTCAGTCGCAATCACGCCGTGAAAGTAGACCGCGTTGCGGGCTTCGTTGAGCTTCGTCACCAGCACGGACTGGCTGCGCAATGTGAGCGCGACGTGACAGCGGGACAGAAACGGCTCGCAACTGACGACGACATCCGCTGGCTGTTCGCGACCGAGCATGCTCCGTCCGGCGGGCAATTCATGCCGGGAAGCCTGCTTGCCAGCGACATCGATCACGACCAGTTCGAACATTGCGGAGGGCGACTCAGAGGTGCGTGCGAAATCAGAAACGAACGGCCTTTATACGGATCGCTGACGAAATCTGCAGCGATTCGACATCGGCAAGGCACCGCGCGGCCTGCGTTTCGAGTTTAACCCCTACGCCAACGGCGTGGGCGCGCACGCAGTAGGCGTGGCGGTTAAACACTTTGTTGCGGCAGCAGCGGTGATCCGTGCAGATACTACAGGCAGATCGTTACGTCTCGCTCCTACTGGTCGCCAGACGGTTTCAAACTTCCTGGGCGAATCGCCGGACCATCTTCCTCTTCGAACAGCTCGCTGGCGATCTCGTCGATCTGCGGATGCAGCTCCTCGGGAGCGACGTCCTTCGCGCGCTTGATCTCGGCCTTCGCCAGATCCAGCTTCTTAAGGTCCTTGAACAGCCGGGCATGTACGATATAAAGGTTGACTATGACTTCTTTATCCTTCGACTTGCCCAGATCAGCGATGGCTTCCGCAATCACCTTCTCGGCTTCCGCGAACTTCTGATTCTGAGCCAGCGGAGTCATCTTCAGCATGTAGAGCTGAAAGCGTTCTTCGTCGGTGTATTCCTTGTTAGCCAAAGCTTCAGTCACGCCCTTGTTCAGGGCTGGAGCGCGATTGAACGCGCGATAGACGCTCAGCTTGAGAATGTTGAGCTTCCGCAGTCCCGGTGGATAGTGGCTGAACTCTTTCTCGGCCTCGGCGACACCGGCCAGGATCTCGTCTGGATCTTGAGACTGCCCCAGCGTCCGGCCAAGTTGCTGCCAGCGCGTCGAGAACAGGTAGGAAGACAGACGATCCTCCCACTTGGATTTCATCCCAGCTTCGTCGTTCGCGTCGAGCTTGATGATCTCTTCGACAACTGGCCGATAGGACACAAAGATCAGATTCGGCGGCAGCGTCGTCAGAGCTTCGGCAAGCAGTTTGGCACGTTCGGTTCCAGTTGCACCATCCGCCTTGGCGAAGGCTTCGTCGCGTGTGGAACGAGTCTTGCGCAACGCTTCCAGATGCGTGATGTACGCCACAGCTCCTCCCGGTTCATACCCGGTCTTGGCATAAGCTCGGCCTTCGGAGTCGGCCAGCACGATCGTCGGGAAGCCGTCGACGCCGAACTTGTCCTGCAGTTGATCGTTCTGCTTGCGAGTCGCTGGAGACAGATCGCTTTCGCCGCGCGGGAAATCGACTTCCACCAGGATGAACTTCTGAGGTGCGTACTTGATGAATTCAGCACGCGAGAAGACTTCGCGGTTCAGGACGATGCAATAGCGGCACCAATCAGAACCAGTGAAGTCCAGCAGGATGTCTTTCTTCTCGGCCTTGGCTTTGGCCAACGCCTGCTTGTAGTCGGTCATCCAGGGCGCACGCTGAGCCGCATCGGCGGGATCGAAGGCCGGACGTTCCTCGCTCGCCCCTTCGTTCAGCGGCGGCAGTTTCAGGCTGGCGAATGGCTCCGAAGATTCATCCGACTTCTGACCGTTCGGATCCTGCAACAGCGGCGGCAGCAATTCTTCAGAACCTTCTTTGCCAGCTGTCGATGGCGCATCGGAGACTCTCACAACGGCCTTCGCCGCTGGCGCCGCTTCGGCGTTGGTATCGGCGGTCGCAAGTCCCTGAGGGGATTCCGAACAACCGCTGAGCCCTAGTGCTGCGAACACCAATACCGAGGCTGCTGAACAAACTACGAAGCGTGATGCCATTATAAGATTCTCCAGCAGCGTCATGGCTGCATCATCTGATCTGCATGCGTCGCTGAATCACACGACAAATATCCGGGCGGGAAGCTACTGCTTGACGAAAGTTGTTGAAACGCCAAAAGGGTCGAAGGCCTGCGGCAAGTGGTGCCTGCAGCAGACTTTCGACCCTTCATGATTCAGCACAAAGCCGCTCGCCATGCGTCCTGTCTTAGAGCGCTGGCTCGATGTCTGAGTCCGTGAGGCAGGCCCACAGATAGTAAATCTGCTGTTCTTCGCAGCGGTCGATGTACGTTTTGGGCATTTGAGCGACCACAGCTGGTTCCCATTCAATGAAGAACTTCAGCGGTGCCTTCTTGCCAGAAACTTCTACGATTTTTCCGGTCCACCCCGCGAACGAAATGTCCGGGAAGTCTGGCGAAACAACGCCGTCCTTGGCGCGAACTCGAGTGCCAACTGACAGGAGTCCAGACTTCTTGGGGGCCGAACTGCGGGAACTGGTTTGGGTGGTACTCGTCAGACTGGTCATGGGCTTTCCTCAATCAGGTAATGACCGTGTCGCCGCGGATGACAGGCTTGCGGGAAGATCATCTGCGGGCAGTTTGAGTGATTTGGACGCTTAATAACGAGAAGCGAGGAATCTCGAACAGATCGATTTTCAACTTCGTGAATGAACTTTTAGTGAGCTTCCACCAGTGGAGCGGATCCGAGTCGTTCATCGGCGTGAGCGGGATCAGCACTGGTGATTGGCGTTCCCAACTGCACCGGCTGCGATGTGGACGCCGTGCCTTCCGTGGCAATTGGTGGCATCAGCGTGACTGCGGGGCCACCGATCGGCTGCTGTTGAACCATCAACGGAGCGCCCTGATTGGCCATCACCGGCGAGGCATTCCACTGTCCCTGTGGAATGCCATTGATGCCGGCGATCCGGCTCTGCACCTGCGGCTGATACCAATTCTGGTAAAGCGACCGCCGGTACATCGCCAACGCCTCTCCGGACCGTCCCTGGTCCTGATAGGTCTGACCCAAGTGGGCCAGAGCCGTGGCGTTGTTCGGTTCAATCTGCAGTGCCTGACGCAGATTGTTTTCTGATTCCGCGGTGTTCCCCATTTCGCGGTTCAACCACGCGAGCTCAATTTGGGGTTCTGCGAGGTAAGGCTGAGTCTCGGCCCACATGGCCAGCACGCCTTGAGCCTCGTTAACGCGGCCCTGATCCTTCATCACCGAGGCCAGTCCGTGATAGGACGGCTGGTGCATGGGATCCATGTCAATGGCCTTGCGGTAGAGCTCTTCCGCTTCGACCAGTTGGCCTTGCTTCCGCTTCGCGGTGGCTACGTTGTGGACGTAGTCCGCGTTGTTCGGATTGTCGATCGATGCCATCTGGAAATAATGGCGGGCCGCGCTGTAGTTCCCGGCCTTGTATTGCCGATGACCGAGGTCGTTCATGACGAACCCGTTCATGCGTCCGCAGCCGGTAAGCAGCGAGGCAATGCCCAGGAGTGCGCAGGTAATCAACGGACGACGAAACCGCATTGGTTCGATTCTCCGTTCAAGAAGACCGAAAAGGACCGGCACCAATCTGCAACAGGAGCGCAGGCGGCTTGGGTCGAGGATGTTGAAAATGAAAAGTGATGTGCCTGAACCGGCACCGGAGGGCGAGACTGAGGTGGGACTCTGAAGAGGTAGTACTTAGTCCCTTGATGGGAGTGGGAACATAGGCCGGTTTGCCGAAATGCTGCAAGACCGATTTCCGCGATCAATCGCGCCAGGGGTGCGCGATCCTCTTCCAGTACTCTTCGAACTTGAAATGCGGGCTGTTGTCGTTGTCGTGGCAGTTCGAGCAGACGTTCTTTTCCGCCTGAGCAAGTTCAAGCCGCATCAGCTTCTTGGCATCTTCTGTCTTATCGGCTTCGATCAGCTTGATGTGCTCTGACCCGGGACCGTGGCAGTTCTCACACTGATTGCCAAACAGGTGCGAAGTTTTCATCGCACTCTCAAAACCGGACTCGTAGCGCAGCACATCCTGCGGATGCCAGCCCGTTGTGTGGCAGGAAAGGCACTCCGGATCAAAAGTCCGCGAGATCCCCAGGCGGCCGGTCTTCAGGCTCTCAAAACCTTTCGCGTGGCCGGTTTCCTTCCACTTGGCGAAGGCCTTGGTGTGACACTCGCCGCACTTTTCAGCTCCGACGAACTGCGCGTTCTTCGGGTGCTTGATGGCTGGTTCCGTCTCTGCCAGCTTCGAGTCCTTCAGGACGTCCTGATAGAACTGCATGTGCTCGATCATGCGTTTCGAGTTCTTGAACCGCTCACCGTCGAGCTGCACCAGATCAAAGCGGAAGTTTGGTTTCTCGTCTGCATACACACCGAGCATGCCCAGGAACTTGCCCTTGTGGCCGACGGTCACAAAGGTCGTATCACCGACCAGAATCGGGTTGTCGGTCATCGGTTCTTCGACCGCGCTCGTGGAAATCACGAGCTGAAACTCAGGAAACTGCTCGGCCAGCTTCTTCGATTCACCGGGGTTGCCGTGACACATCAGAATCAGCAGGTCCGGCTTCTCGGCCTTGAGCTTTTCCAGCGCTGCCTTGATGGCCGGCACCGGATCGTTGATGGCGATTTCAGCCGGGTCGAAGTTACCGAGCTGAATTTTCAGAGACGGGTCATAGATCGCCGTCATGCCGACCTTCTTGCCCCCGATCTTGAAGACTCGCTGACGAATCGGCGTCGGAAGTTCGTTCGAGCCGAAGAATGTCAGGTTGGCAGATAGAAAACGAAGGGCAGTTTCCGCCTCTTTCGCTTCTGGTTCGGCGTCCTGAGACAGCAGGTAACCGGCTCCCAAACGTAACTCTTCGGTGCCGACCACCAGTGCGCGGTATTGCATGTCCTTCAACGCGGTCAGCAGTGTCTGGAACTTGTATTGGCTCTGCACGCGGGCGTTCTTCAGCGTCCCGCCGAGATCGAGGCCGGCAACTTCCCAGCCCTTCTCTTTCACTTGTCGCAGCAGATCATCGCGTCGTGCGATGCCTCCATATTGAGGATCGGCACAGCCGCAGGGTTCAATATAGCCGTGCATTTCGCCGGAGAGAGCCAGAGCGAAGGTTGGCTTCGGCCAGCTCTCGTACTTGGCCCGAACGAACTTGCCGTTGTTGTTGCTGGCGGTGACGGTCTCGACAGAAACAGCCTTGGACGCGCCGTTGTTATTCGGAGCATTCTCGGTTGGAGGAGCTTTTGGCTTCTCGCCGCCGCAACCACAACACACGGCTAACGCAAGAGCAGCCCACACCTTCCGAGAATCGTAACCAAGCATGAAACAGACTCCGTTTTCCACTCGCCGCAAGACTTTGCCCATCCGATGACAGTGACCCAGAATCACAGACTCGTAATGGATACGGCGGATTAGCTCAAATCCAATCGCGACTCAAACAGGCCCGAAAGAATGTTACTGAGTCCAGACGGCCAGAGCTAAAGTAAAGGCGCACGCGTGAACGAGGGCACTGATAGTTTGCTTCGTAGACCGTGCGACCTTACGTCGGAGTGGCCGGAACCGCTGATCCAATCATCCTCGATCAGGCGAATGCGTTAGCGGTTCCGCGACCAGCCCGATAGGGGTAGGGAGAACAGATTGGTTTCTGTTCCCCCTCCCTCCGAACCGGACGGGCGGATTTCCCGCATCCGGCTCTCCAGTCGGTGGTCTTACCTCAAAGAGGGTTGACGGGCCGATTATCGTCCGGGTCAGGAGGCGCGGGCGAGTCGGTCAGGAACAAGGTTCCTGCATCACACAGCGTGATCGTCAACATGATCATGAGCGCTCTCGTGCAGTTCGTCACCGGTCACGTGGGCCGGTGGCTGTCCTCAGGTTTGAGCCCCACGGTTCGGCCGTGCGGCAATCGTTTGAGGGGGTCGTCTGCTCGAGATTCTCTGTTGTCATCCACCTTCCTGCGTCCCTTCGCTCCACCAGAGTTACCCGGTTTCCACGCTACTATGAACGCTCTGACTCCTGAGCGGCGGTTCTTCTTACCGGGCGGTTTCCACAGCGGAAATCCGGCACATGAACGCCGTCCTGTCCACTCAGGTCTCCTTGTTTCATGTGATCGAATCGTCTGACCATTCTGTCTCCAACCACCCCTCGTTGTTCCGAGATCTCCGGTTTGGTTTTGAGTCTCAGACCTACCGCATCCGACCGATTCTCACCGGCGGATATCCTTTCGGGACTTAGCGTCTTGGGCTTCGCCATTAACTAGCAGGCTCGCCACAACGACAGGCCGAATCGAGTTCACTCACGTTACGGACTGGTCATTCTCCTCACGTTGCTCCCCACCCCGCCTCACGACGACGCAGTTACGTTCGGATACAAAGTTCAAACCCAACTTCGACGAGGACTTACACCTCGCTGATTCGATCCACTTACAAGCGCACTAGTTCAGCCTCTCCGAGGCTGAACTACGAACGATCACATCCCCATGCGGCCAGTTCGCAGTTGGGCTCGCAGTCCGTCGATGCGGTTGCGCACGTCCGTGAAGCGACCGGGCCACTTGGTAGCTTCCAGCTTCTGCAGCGTGTTGTCTGCCGCATCCCACTGCTTCAGGTGCAGTTGAGCCCCCGCCAGTTGCAGCAGGCCGGTTGGTTCGAGCGATCGCAGTTCGGCCACTCGTCGCCAGTGCGAAGCCGCGTCTTCCCAGCGATCCTGCTGCTGACGCAGTTCAGCCAGTGCCGCATGGCTTTCCGTTTCCGTCGGCAGATTCTCGATCATCGACGTCGCTGCCCGTTCGGCACGGCTGGGGTCCGCAGCCAGCCGTTCCGCCAACTGCTTGTAGAGCGCCAAGTCGCGACGGTTGTACTTCAGCATGTTGATGACCTGAGCGATCGCCGCGTCCTTCTGGTCAAGCTTGTCCAGGGACTCCAGCAGCCACTGCTGTACTTCCCGGTCTTCCGGTGAGAGTTCAGCGGCGATCTTCAGTTGTGTGACCGAAGCATCGAACTTGTTCTCCTCGAAATAGACTCGCCCCAGGTACTTGCGGATCAGCGGACGATCGCGGCCGTCTTTGAGCACCTCTTCATCGAGCCACTTCACGTAAGCCGTGCGGTCTTTGGCTTCACGCAGCACCTGCTTTAAAGATTCCAATGCGTGCGTTCGGTGAGTGTGAGCTGATCCCCACAGCACAATCGCTGACGAGGCCGCGTCAACGGCTTCCACCGTCTTGCCACTGCGTACATAAGCTGACGCCAGATCGCGGTAGTAGCTGGACAGCGTGTCATATTGGCCATCCGCTGGATTCTGATGCCTCTGATACAGGGTAATCGCTTCCAGCAGGTAACCGACCGCTGTTGCATCCAGCCGCATGCGGATGCAGGTATGCCCGAGCGAAGCCGCGACGTTCTCATTCCAGCGCCGGCCTTTACGGAAGTGCTCGTCCGTCTGCTTCAGCAACTGGTTGAGTTGCTCGCCGCGTTGAGTTTCGTAGTAGGCGATCATCAAGTCGGTGCGATATCGCAGATGATCCGGCGTGGAATCGATCAGCGGTTCTAGCAACGCAATTGATTCACCGTAACGCTTCGTGTGATGCAGCGCCTCGACCAGCAGCTCTATCCCCTGCTGATGCAGAACGCCTTGTCGATGAGCGACAAACAGCAGCTCAATGGCTCGCGTCGGGTTGTCCAGGCCGTGCCAGAAGTAGCTAGCCACATGAGCGATCATACGGCCAGAGTTCTTATTGGCTGCCGCCACTTCTTCAGCGACTCTGGCGAAGTCCGCAGTCTTCTCGGCCCAGAAGTAGCCGGAGTGCCGACGGTAGATGTAGACGTTGTACTGGTCACGTTGCTCCAGTTCGCGACGCAACTCCGCCAGCACGAGCTTCAGTAAGCGAGGTTCCAGCTCTCCAAGGTTGCCGGCCTGAGTTCGCAACTCGGCCAGGCGATAGCCGTGCTGTTGCCACGGATTGTTCCAGTAATATCGCAACCGTCGCGGATAGTTCTCCATCCGCACCAGCAGGAAGTGGAATGCTTCGCGTGGACTGACCAGCTCCCGCAAGGTATCGGTCGTCTGACTGATGATGTTCTCGTAGTAGTCGGCCTGATTCGCCAGCAGTTCCGGCAACTGCGTGAACGCGAACGTGACGAACAGCTCGCGGAACTCCAGCTTCTGATCGCGAGCCGTGCGGAAACACTGCAGCAGTTCGTTGATGTGCGTGTAACGGGCATGCTGCTCCGTGTTGCGTGACTCAGTGAGGAGGTAGGTCACAATGTTCTTTAACAACTCGACGCCTTCACCCAGCGAGACCGAACCGCCGTTGCTGAAGGCTCGCATGTAGAGCGACGTCAGTTGCGACTTCATCCACGACGCCTGCCCTTCATTCTCCGGCTTGGCGATGTGTCGCTTGATGACGGTTTCAGCGGCGGCAAAGCGTTTGGCTTGTCCCAGGAAGTCGATGTACTTCGCAAACGGACCGTTCAGTTGCGCTGGCCAGGTCTCGCCCGGGAAGTCCCGCAGCGCGGCTTCGGCAACAGCGATGGCATTGTTCAATTCACCTCGATGGGCAAGACATTGGGCCACCGACATCGCAATAAAGATCCGATCTTCGGTGCCGGGCTTGTGAGCATCCAGCAGCGCGTTGAGCTGCCGGATCTGCTCGTTGGCCAAGTCGCGTTGAGTGATGTTACCCAGCGATGCCAGCCAGTCGGCCATCTGCCGCTGTTCGCCGCTGGCCCACTCGCGATCGAAGGCTCGCTTCAGCGCCGCCACAGCCGCCGTCACATGCGGCCCGGGCTGATTGAGGACCTCTGATGAGCGTCGTTCAATCATCGCTTCGAGCAGATCGAGGGCTCGCAGGTCAGCAGGTTTCTGATGGCTCAGCGCCGGGTCATTCGACGCAGGCTTCTCGGCCCGCAGTTCGCGAATGTGTTCAATGACCTTGTCCGCAGCGGCTTCTTCACGCAGTTCACTCAGCACCGATCCGTCCAGTGATGTGAGCAGCGGATAGACCTGCTGCGGAGTCAGCCCGATGACCGCATCCGGCAACATGCTGAGCAACCGGAAGTCACGCGAAGCGTCGTAGAACTGCCGCAGCAGATAGGTGTAGTTTTGCGGTTGAGCTGATTTCTTGAAGATGGCCCGGAAGGCTCGCAGCACGCGTTCGTCCAGAGAACTCGGCAGCGGCTGATCGCTGCGTTGCCACGGTTGCAGCGCGGCATACAGGAACTGCTGAATGCGGTATTCGTCCTGCACGTTCCACTCAGCCAGCAGAGCACGTTCTGAATCCGCCTTGCGGTTCAACACGAGGTACCAGTTCGCCAATTGTCGATAGTCGCTCGCACTGAGTTCGTTCTTCTTCTCGGCGATTTCAAACAGCTCGACGGCTTCTTTCAGGTTGCCTCGCTCGGCCAGCACAACCGCCAGCATCTGCCGCCAAGGAGCGATGTCGGGGTCACCCTTCAGCCAGTGCCGCAGATTCATTTCCAGTTCTTCAGGTCGATCCAGCGCGACCAGGAACTGGAACTTAAGCTGCTTCCAGCCCCATGAACTCTGCTCCTTCAACGCAACGCCCGCATCGAAGTACTTCATCAGGCGATCAACCTCGGCCTGCTTCGCCGATCGTCGAGCCATCAGGTTGATCACTGTTGTCAAAGCTCGATTCTGCAGCATGCCGAGCGTGACGGGTGTCTGCGGTGCGACGTTCTCATCAACGTCGTCACCCTCTTCGTCATCCAAGGCAGACGGATTCTCAGCAGGTTCCTGCGGACGTTCTCCGAGAATCGCCCAAGCCTCAGCGATCGCCCGGTCCAAGTTGCGTCCGAGGCCGATATCGAGATAAGCCGCTTCCAATCCCAACCAGTGTCCAAGGACGCCTTCGGTCTGCGTCCGCTTCTCAATCAAGTAAGTCGCGACCCGCTCGCGAGCCACTCGTCGGTACTCAGCCCGCTTCGCCGCGTACTGCTTCCGCGTGAGTTGCTCGGCGCGAATCGTCTCGTACGCCGCGTTCGATTCCAGCTTGTCCATCGCCGCCTGTTCGCGCATTGCCAGCATGCGGTCGACCCAGCGGTGAAGCGCCCCCACCTGCGTGAATTCACGCTCAGCGGGCGTCCTGCTGGCGGACAACTTGGTGATGAGTTCAAACGACTCGCGTTCAAGCTCGATCGTCCAGGTACGTTGCAGCAGCAATTCGAACAACCGTGAGACGTAGTTGTCGCGGCGTTCCTCTGTAGTGGTTGCAATGCACTCACGCAGGAACGGCAGCAGATCCGAGTCGCTGAACCGCGATGAATAGATTGAGATCATCGCTTCGGCGAACTGGTCACGCGGCCCGAAGTCTGTTTCCTTCTGCCAGCGTGCGCGAACCGTCGCGGCAATCTGCTTCCAGCTCTCATCGCTGATGACCGGATCATTGGCCAGCAGACGGCTCACGAAAGCGGCGAGCTGATTCGCCGGCATGGTTTCGGCTTCGGCCTTCAGAATCTGCCACCATTCCGCACGCAACGTGCGGATCTCATCCCGATCAGCGAACTGGTGATGCCCGATAATCTGCGAGGTGATGTTCCATTGCACGTCGCGAGCGAACGCCCGAGCCGTCTCTGTCAGGTCTGGTAGCAGAGAGAACTCAATACGGTTCGAGTAGTAATTATACCCATTGCCGAGCGAGAAATTGATCGCGGCCTGCAGCTTCTCGATCAGCGCGTCGCGGTTGCGGCCCTTGGCCTGCCCCTTCTGCTCACGTGCCTCACGCATCCACTGCCGCGCCGTTGCCAGAGCCCGATCAAAGTCATCGGACATGCCCAACGCACTCAGGAATCGTGAATAGACATACTGCTGCGCGGGCTGACGACGTTCAAACTCCTTGTCGAGGAACCGCACCAATTCGGCATACATGCGTCGGCCTTCGAGCAGTTCGACAGCTGTATCGCGGAAGGGATCTTTCTCCGTCCGGGTCCAGATGTCTTTTGTCAGTTCAGCTTCCAGCAGCGTGATGGCTGCGGCATGTTCACCGGCCGCAAAACGCGTCCGGGCTTCCTGCGTAATCAGGTTCTGGTCCCACGGGAACAGAGCCTTTACACGCTCCCGCATAGCACGGGCTTCCTCAACACGGCCCAACGCTTCGATGGTCGCCATTCGCTCGCGGAGCAGGCGAGCAGGCCCTTGCGTGTGTGGCGGTTGACGTTCATAGACCGGCTGCAGCACATCCAGCAGCCGCAGGTACTCGTTGGATTGAACGATCCCGTGCACGGTGCCGCGCACATGCTCGGCCAGCCAATCATCCAGTCCTGCGTCCTCAGGTTTGCCGGGATTGGCCACGATGCGTTGAGCCTCCGCCAGCAGACGCTCGCGAGCTTCCTCATTGCGTCCAGCAACTCGCAGCAACGATGTCCGCAACCACCACACTCCGCGTTGCGGACCAGGCAGTTTTTCAATGGCGGCCAGTTGCTCAAAGACCTTGTCCCACTGCTGCTCCATGTTGAAATGCAGCAGCACGATCAGATGCTCATCAAACCCCGCCTTGCTCTCCGCGACGGCCTGCTCGGCTCGTTCGACGGTCACAGTCGGCAGCCGGATGAACCGCACGTTCGCGCGTTCGACCAATCCCGCCGTCAGCGCCTGCTTGAACTGCTGAGCATCGTGCCCCGTGATCTTCAGATCCGTCACGGTCTTCGTCTGGCTGTACTGGTCATCGCGAGAGACCTTCGTCGCCCACCAT
The DNA here is from genome assembly GCA_964386705.1 of uncultured Planctomycetaceae bacterium. Lineage (GTDB taxonomy): Bacteria > Planctomycetota > Planctomycetia > Planctomycetales > Planctomycetaceae > AM-0621. Next base: position 31,784 of record CAYLTY010000024.1, on the reverse strand, counting down.
TGACCATGCACCGAGACAAAGTTCTCGAACGTGGTCTTCGTCACCGCCTCCGGCCACTTCCAGCTTTGTTCCAGCACCACGTGCCGGGCGGTATCAATCAGCAAGCGCAACTCGTACTGGAGTTCCCCATTTGAAACTTGAGTAACAACGAGCGTCTGTCGTGCTTCGCCCGGAGCAGCTTCCACCCGTGCTTCGGCCTGCGGATAGGAATCGTGCACACCGACCAGCGAATGATCGTCGAGTGCCAGCACTCCATGATTCAGATCCGCCGCCTTGCTCTTGCGAATCCGGCCCAGCAGGAAGGCTCGTGAGTACGTGCCAAGGTCCTGCTCGTCGCACCATTGCACGTTCACGTCGTTGCGAGCATCGAGCGATCGCTTCAACCAGCCTTTGGCAGAAGACAGAGTCAGCGATTCGGATTGTGAAACCTGAGTCGACCAGCGCGTGCTGGTCGTGCGGACCAACTGACGGACTTCAACACCGGCCGCGCCTAGTTCTTTCAAACCGTCCTTGCGTAGCAGACTCTTCGACAGTTGCAGCGCTTCAGGAGACCATTTGTCGAACGTGGGCTTCTTCGGAGGCCGGGCAACTGCCGTGGCAGGCAAGGTTGGAGCAAGCGAGTCCAGCCAGTTGATGAGATGACTTCGGCTCTGTCCGTACGGGTCATAAGCAGCCTTACGTTTCGCGAACGGCTGCTGCGCGTACGGACTGTGGATGCTCATCCCCTCGGCCTTCAGTGCGCCGCCCCGACCGCCGAATCCAGGTTGCGACCAAGTGGTTGTCGTAAACCTCATGGATTTATCCAAGCCGTCGGAGTCAAACGCCTGGAATTCCAATCCGGCTTGCAACTCTCCCAAGTCGCGCTCGCCACCGTCGAGCCTCTCCCCGACACTCAACTCCTCGGCATCCGCCAAAGCGTCAGCCTTCATACCGGAAACGCTGCTCATGGGCATGTTACGTTCTTCAGGCTCATCGAGATCGAACATGTCCAACGTCATGGGGCCGCTGGCTGGCATCGCTCCCGCGTAGCCACCACCACCGCCCATGCCAAAGCCGCCCATGCCGCCTCCCATTGGACCTCCCCACGGTCCGCCCATGCGACCCAGTGAAGTGCTGGCTGTGACTCGGGAGAAATCGCCCAGGAAGTTTTCGTAGTAGTTGTAGCCATACTGCCGATTGAACATTTCGGCGTTGCGACCCAGACGGCTCAGTTCACGCAGCAGCTTGGTGCGAATCCCTGTTCGCCAGGCTCCGGCGTCACGCAGGTACTGCTGCTTCAACTGCGTCTCGGTGGCGCTGCGTCCGTCGGCGAAGAACTGTTCGCCGTCGCGCATCAGGTAGCGGCGCTTCACTCCGAAGCGTTCGCGATCGGCGTCTGTCTCCAGCACCAGCAGCGACGTGTACGGCGTGATGATGTGAAACTCTTCTGACAACCGGATCACTTCATCCTTGATGAAATCATTCCGACCCTGAGCCAGCAGATGATCCAGGTGCATGCGAGCCCACAGCCGCGGAATGAATGAATTCCCTTCCTCATCGCGGCTGAACGACACCTTGGTGGCGAACTTCACCTGCTCGGTCCCACGACGTCCGGTCACAATGACGTCGAGCGATTCCGGCTTCCCGGCTTGAGACGCGGCCCCGGCCGCTCGCAGGTATCGACCCAGCACGATCTGCTGACTTCCGGCCGCGATGTTCGGCAAGGTCTCCGGATAGATCGCAGCCACAGGCAGACCACGGAACTCGAGCTTGATGTCGGTTAAGCCCGGCTGCGCGAGTTCGTTCAACAGTTCGAGTGCGATCTGCTGGGGAGTCTGTTCACCGGAAATCGCTCGCAGCGAGCCATGCCCCGCCTGTGCGATCGCCTTCAGCACGACCGCATCGGATTCATTCCCGACCGTGACCGCGTGCAGTGCCGGTCGAGGCCCCGCCATACGAGCCAGTAGTCGCTGAGCAAAAGACTGCGGATTCGCGTCCCGCGCCGTGACGATACCATCGCCGACGTAGATCACCTGAGTGGTCGGCTTGCAACGCGGCAGCACCGACTCGAAAGCCTGATCCAGATCCGTCCAGCCCATCGAGTCGCGTTGAGTCAGGAAGTCTCGCGCCTTCGCAATCGATTCGGCCGTCGCGGGAAGGGACTCATTCAGAGCCCACACGCACGTCACGTCGCAGCCCGCGAGATTGAACGTATCTTTCTCGCTCAACGAACTCAGGACCGCCGCCACGAACTCAGACTGCTGCTTGCGTTGCGTTTCGTTCATCGATGCCGACGTATCACACAGCAGCAACAGGTCCAGCGGCTGACCGTCAGCGACCAGTTCTCGCTGCCAGTTCCCGGCCTGAGACGGCGGTGTCAGTTGCATCAGGAAGTAGCCGTCGTCGCCGCGCCGGTGCGGGATGACCACCACATCGTTCTGCCGACCGTCGACTTCGCACACCACTTCAAAGTCACGCTGCGGCACGAACTCCTGAGCTTGAAACTCCAGCTTCGAGGAATGCGTCGTACCCGGCTTGTTGCCATCTGCTTGAGGTGCCCCCGAGACGCGACAGTCATACGTTGGACTGGTCACGCTCTTCAGCGGCAGTTCGGAATGCACCAGCACGTTGATGGCTAGTTCGCGCACCGGATTCTGGCGGAGCAGGTCGCTCTGCAACCCATAGCTGTAGCGATAGCGATTACCCTTCAGCGGCAGCACCTGCGTATAGACGATCTTGATGCGTTTCTCAGAATGCGGCTCAATCGGAAACACGCGGGCCTTGAACACGTTGCCCGCCGTCCATTCCAGCAACCCGGGATCACGCCGCTCGCGCAGGATCGTTTCGTAGATCTCGCGAGCTCGTTCTTTCTCGACGACGTCCGCTTCCACCAGTTGATTGCCGATCCACATGCCGAATCCCGAGATCGAGGCATCGTTTGGCAAAGGGAAATGAAAGACGCCTTCCAGACGACCGCCTGTGTGATTCACGAACGATTCTTCAATCGTCGTGCGAGCGATCTGATCGCGAATCTCGACGTCCACCTTGTGATAGCCGACCGTCAGCGGCTCGTTGCGTCCGTCGATGGTCGCAATCAACGCTCCAAGTTTTTCACTGGTCGTCGTGCCTTCGAAGCCCAGCAACCACTGCGGCGCACTCTTCAGCGCCACGAACTTTTCATCGCGAGTCACGCGAAACAGATTTCGCGGCGCGGGTTCCTTCTTGCCCTCAGACTTGCCTTTGTCTGCTGCGGCAACCGGGGCTTGAGGCTTCACGGTCGATTGCTGCTTGGCCGGAGCGAGCAACTCAAACTCACGTTCCGCATCGGTCATCGCGACCTGTGCATCGCCCATGTGCAACTTGGCGCGATGCGGCGTCTGCAGTTCCAGCAGCGAACCCGGCCCCAAAGTGATCTGCACACCTGAAGTCAACGTAACCTGCACAGCATTCGGACCGTGCGAATCCGTCCGCAGCCAGTCACCAGGTCGCAACAACGTCTGCCGGCCGATCGGAGTCCAGCGATCGCGCAACGCGGCTCGCAGTGTGATGATGCCCTGCACGTCGCTCACCTTGCCGATGCGTCCATCTTCGGACAATGACTTGGCTACCACGAACACGGAATCATCGACGGCCTCATTCATGGCCAGCAGCTTGACCGCAACGAGTTCCTTGCGATCACGGACGGGCGGAGCTTCATCGTAAACGGCCAGTTCAATCAGCCGTCCGTTATCGCTTTGGAACAAGCCTTCCAGCACCAGCGACTGCTTCTCGCCACCGTTGATGCGACCAGAGAATTCCGCCCGGTACGATGTCGCAGACTCGGTGCCGCGTTTGATCGTCTCGACCGGCTTCAACCGCCACGCTTGAGGCGGGCTGTCGACTTGCACGCCGAGCACCTCCAGCAGCGCCAGCCGTTCGGATGCAGGCGTCTCGGCTGACCAGCCGGCCTTTTCAATCTTGGCCGTGTTCTCCACTTCGTCGATGCGCCACAGGCGAGCCCCATTGGCAATACGATAGCGATCAGGGGCATCGTTCCAGCGTACCTTGCCGGGCTGCTTGACCAGCACTTCGGTCTGCCCGTCCTTGGTCGTCACTTTCAGCCGTAGTGTGTCGGCTTCGGACACACGATCCAGCACGCTGGCGAACGCTTGATTGGTGGGCACATTCTGATTGGAGAACCACATCCAGAAGCTGACTCCAACCAGCATCACCGCGACAACCAGCGTCGTCCAGGCACTGGCCGGCGAGTCTCGATGCGACCGCGTCGCCGGACGGGAGAGCGTTACCGTTTGAGATTCATATTCGCGCATCGAAGCCTCCCTGGCTTTCGTGAGAGCCACTGGATCGACGGGCGCCGCATCCCGGTCCAGCGCTTGCAGTTGTTCTGCCAGAGCGGATTCATCGGCGTCGAATTGAGCTGGGTTTGTCATGATCGAAATGCTCGGAACTTTTGAGCTGATACTCGTTCCAAATAAAAACTGCCCTCAGCAGACTTCCGAAGTCTTCAAGACTTCGGAAGTCTCAACCGTGTTCTATCGCTCCCCTCGCCCCGCGTTGCGGGGAGAGGGGCTGGGGGTGAGGGGCGACGTTCAGCCGGTCCCCTCATCCGGCCTGACGGCCACCTTCTCCCTCTTGCGAAGGGGGAGAAGAACCGGTGGAGAGCAGCAAAGTCGAATGAGTGTCACGAACTTTCCGACCCCTCAAAAACTCGTCGGAACTCCGCCCGCGCCCGAGCCAGTCGGGAGCGAACGGCTTCATAGGTATCGCCAAGTTCATCTGAGATGTCTTCAATCGAGCGTTCGTCGAGGTATCTCGCGATCAGCACGGTTGCGTAGTCCTCGCTGAGCGAGTTGAGCGCGCGTCGCACCAGCCACGCGAGTTCCTGTTGTTCCAGTTGAGCGAGCGGGCTGGCCTGTTCATCCACGAGGTCATCACCGCTGGCCGACATCATGGTTGATGCCGCTTTGACCAGCCGCTGCCGGTGAGCCGTGTGTCGCCAGTGCAAAGCCACATGCCGCTGTGATATGCCGCTCAGCCACGCCCAGATCGAACCGCGTTCGTGATCGAAGTTGCGAGCCGACCGCGCCGCGGCAATCAGGATTTCCTGCACGACGTCGCCCACCGCCGCCGCATCCGGCCCCAGGCACCGGGCGACATAACACCACACACGCTCGCCGTAGCGCTCACACAGCGCAGCCCAAGCCTCACGCCTGCCGCCGCGCAGCTCGTGAATCAGCTCAGCGTCTGTGGTGAGCAGATTTGTCAAAGGAGTTTCCAGCGTCTGAGTAGCTCGTGCCGCAACCAACTCACCCTAGATTTGCGCGGCACCTGACAACGGAGTCGCGAAATTCTGGCAGTCGCAGCAGATTTTCAGAACGCAGTAACGAACGACAACTGAGCGGCCTTAGAACAGACGCAGTGCAATTTGTCCTCATGCCTCACCATCGCTGGCAGATGTCGACGACTCATCAACCTCTCCACTCGGCGGCCAGCATTGCGCGGGGTTGCTGGCCGACAACCGATCGATTACAGCCGAGCACGCCCACAACGCGATGCACACTCCGCCGACCAGCACTCCGACGCCAATGGTTATTCCGCCAAAGATCTGTGCAGCATTCGGTTTTCCGGGTTGCATCTGCAGTCTTCCAACCAAACCAAAAACCCCTTCGCTAACTATGGGCATCAGGGTGAGGATAGTGAACAGCACGGTTACACCAACGACCAGCCCGAACTGATTCGGAGCTCCCTCGATTGCAACCGGAGGCCACTCTCGACGCCTGTACGATTCCAGGATGGAAGATGACAACCAGATGCGTTGTCCCGTCATCCTGCCTCGCACCAGGCCGATCAAAGTCGTTCCTAAAGCCAAGCCAACACTGCAGTACAGAATCAGTGTGCACACCCCCAGCTCGACGTGGTCGTTTCTGACCTCAACGCCGATGTCGATGAGCGTGAAGATAATCAGCATTAATGTGACGAGCAGCACAAAGCTTCCGAAACCAACACGCCACAAACCAAGCGCCCAATAGAACCACGAACACACCGCGCCGCGCACGCGGTCGGGATCTCTTCGCCGCAACCAAAGGCCAATCAAGAAATCGTTCCAGCCCAGCTTCAGGCACAACACAACGACGCCGATGGCGGGATGAGTTGTCAGCTTGCCGATCACCAACGCAATAGACCCAATCAGCCACCACGGCATCCGCCGCAGCAAGTTCGGCTGCGGTTGCTCTTCAATCTCGAAGATCTGGTTACGCTCGTCCTGGTCGAACATGCTGCGATCCAGCGGGTGATCCATAATCGACGGCTGAAATGTTATCGCCACGCCTCATCGTTGCCGTCGGACGATATCCCAAAATCATCGTGTGATTCGGGGTCTGTCCAACACCGGTCCGGCCGATCTGCTTCCAGGCGTTTGAGAATTGCCGAGCAGGTCCATAACACAAGGCACGCTCCGCCGATCGGAACACCCGCGCCGACCACTGCGCCGAAAACCCCGGCCCCAGCATTCTGTGGTACCGGTTGGATCTGGGCGGCTCCCAGTAAGGAAATCACTCCCAAAACGAAGACAGGCAACACGAACACCAAAGTCATGCAGCCAGTCATGATGACGATTCGCTTCAGCAGATTGGGAGCGCCGACGGCCGCCACAGGAGGCCACTCACGCCGCTGGTAGGACTCGAAGATCGTCGACGACAGCCAGACTCGCCGCCCCGTCATCCAACCGCGCAAGATCCCGATGAAAGTCGCTACAGGGGCCAGAATGATGCTGCCAGCGATGATGGACCCAAAGTAAGCGATCTCGATCGGGTCCTTACCCTTTTCTGGGTGCGCTTGAAGCATGCCAAGCATGAACATGAGACCGAAGAACAGGATGAAGCTCCACATCCCCACCCGCCACAGGCCGAGTGCCCAGTAGAACCAGGAACACACCGCTCCGCGCTTGCGATCGGGATCTCTGCGTCGCAGCCAGAGGCCGATCAGGAAATCGTTCCAGCCGAATTTCAGGCACAACACCACAATTCCGATGGCCGGATGAGTTGTTAACTCACCAATCGCAAAGGCAATGGACCCAATCAGCCACCACGGCATTCGCCGCAACAGGCCGGGCTGCGATCGCTCTTCGATCTCAAAGGTTTCGTGACGGTCATCCTGATCGGACATGCTGGCATCCAGCTTGTTGAGTGATCTGAAAGGTCAGTTACGGCTCAACGGATCGCGTTGGGGACCGCCCATGTGTGGCGGCGGAATCCACGGTCGGTCGGGCAGTTGCTCTGTCAGCGGCTTGATCCACGGCTGGTGCGACCAGCGGGCCGGTTCAGCAGCCAGATTCACTGTCGGATCGATAAGCAATTGAGGACGTCGGCCGTTCATCGAACAATGAACTTCGACTCGAACTTCCCTGTCATGGTAGCCTGCTTTGGCCGCCTCGGAGGCAATGAAGTGAGCAAACACCCGCAGCATCTCGGGGTCGTAACTCATCTTGTTGATCTGGCGCATGGTCAAATACTGCCGCGGATCAAACGGACCCTTTTTGCCCGTTTTGGGGTCGGTCAGAGTAAACCGCAGGGCCGCCCACTTGTCATGCAGCATCATCCGCCAGGCGAATCGACCACCTTCTTCGGTCCAATCAACGTCACCTTCGTAGAGGTAGTGCCGAAACGGGAGCAGCGCCTGCACGCCGAACCATATTGCCAGGCAAGCTGCCGCCAGTTTTGCCTTTCCGCCTGATAGCGAGGTTGTGGACACGGCCGACGCGTTAGCTGGCGGAGCCTGCTGCTTGAGAAAACGGCGAGGCCAGTCCGGCGACAGGAACAACGACGTCGCACCAATCATGAACCAAGGGAAAATACCGATGTGAAACATGGCCGCGTTCATGAGATGAAACGTCAGCGCGACCGCGAACGCGAACTTGCGAGTACGAGGCCATAGCAGCAGCGGCACGATCAATAGATCAAGCAGCAGTCCGCAAACCGAAAATACGATCGCGAACCACTTCTCGCCGAACAGCGGCACAGCAGCGCGCAAGTCCGTCATCTGCGCCATCCACAGCTGCATTGGAGCACCATGCAGCCAGTCCGCATTCAATTTTACAATACCACCGCAAACATATGGAATCGCGATCTGCGTGCGGATTGCCCACAGACACCAGGCAGGAATCGTTTGCGGCGCAGCCACCTGATGGCGCCAGGATTTCCAGGACCAGACTCGATCTGCCGGCAGGAAAATCATCAACGTCGTCACGAGACAGACGAGATAGATGTGATTCAGATAGGCAGCCTTCTCCAGCAACAACACGTAGGTCCAGCCAACTGCCAGAACACACATGGCGGCGCGATACCACAGTCCGATTGCCACCAGCGTCGCCGCGACTCCGAGCACCAGAAAATGCAGATACATTCCGTCGCCCGGCCAGGGAGTCACCCACTGGAAACCGTAGTATCCAAAATGAAAGCGAGGTGTAATAAAGAAGTCGCGAATACCACCGGTATAAAAATACCGGCTCACTTCCCACAGCAGAATAATACCCAGACAGATCCGGAACAGCGCCAACGACGCGCCGTCCGTGGGCCGCAAAAGGGCCCCTAACCAGAGGGGCCGCCCACCATGCGGAGTCAAATGGTCGTCGGGTTTTGACATGGCAACGCTGCGTTTCTATCCAACTCTGTTGCCGTAACGTGATACGAAAAGAAAAACGCCCTGGCAGGACGATGTGCCAAGGCGTTTCATATTTTCTGACTCTTCGCCGCGTTCACCACTAGTTTGCGGGAACAAGTTCAAAGGTCAACTTATTGTCGCCGGCCTTGATCTCAACTTCTGCGGGAGCAGGGACGAGTCCACTATACGGAATCTTCACTTCGGCTGCATGGCCACCTGGGGGCACGTCTGGAGTTGGCGGGACCGGTGGCGTGAATGTCACACGATGCTTACCGATTACAGCACCATCATCTGGCTGATAGGTCGTCAGCTTGAACGTGCCATCGGATTGAACTGTTCCTGATGCAGCCTTTCCAACACCGGAAGTTCCTGTGCCCACAGGCTGAAAATTCATTGAACCGCCGGTTACAGGCTGGCCGCTGGCGGTAATCTTGCCTTCCACTTTGGCAGTCGCCTTACTATCGCTCGAGCCACAGCCAATTGAGACCACAAGCATCTGCATTGCGATCATTGAGATAACGCTTCGCTGTACTACCGTCATTTGTGCTACCTCAGCCTGATAGGAGTTAACTCTGAAGCATACTGACGAAGCATAATAAAGGGTCATCTACGAAAACGAAATGGAGTGACCAAGGTCACTCCATTTCCAAGTCTTACCGTTGAAAGATCAGACGAGTTCAGCAACTGGCAGCCACTTACTCGCTGCCGCCAGGCAAGTCGTTGATCACATTGCCTTCATTGCGACCAGCAATGTCCGCGTAGGTATTCATGCTGATGTTCTCGCTCAGGAAGCGAACAGATCCATCAGCCATCACAAACTGAGCACCGCCCGTGTGCTTACTGCCGAAGCTGGCATCCGAAACGTTCGGAGCCGCGCCGGTGCTGGTGCTGTTAATTGGGAAGATCGGACCTGAGTAGAAAGCTGTCCCCAGAGTCGTAGCGCCGGCCAGACGCAAATGTCCGCCACCGCTCTGCCATCCATTGCAGCCGCCATCGTTGTTTCCGCCTGCCCAATGGCCAAATGCTCCGTGGCCGATGTTCAAACGCGTGACGTTAGCGCTCTCGCTCACTTCACCAATAGCGATCGTATTACTCGTACCATCCGACACGTCGCGGACCTTCACGACGTAGGAGTCTGTGTTCTGGTTGGCGTAAATGAAGATGCCGTTTTGCTGCCGCCTCAAGTTGCCGTTCGCACATCCATACCAATCCCCAGCACCGGTACCGGCATAGGACCCGGAACTGCCACAGTAATTACTCTTGCCATAGCCATCGTCATCCTTATCTGGGAGCACATCGGACGGACAGATGTAACTCGGCAGCACAGATTTGATAACAGCGTTATAATGGCCATGCTGGACCTCTAGATGGAGGTTACCACCGCCAGCACCCACCGCGACGCCAAAACCGTTCGTGAATGCCAAACTTGAGTCCGTGCTCAAGGCGGTATTCGTGTCCAAAGTCAGGAGCGGAGTACCACCACGAGGGAACACCCACATGCCAGCGTTCACCAGGTTGTCGTACATGGCCTGCTGATCCATGTACGGGAGAATATAGGCTCCCCAGCCGAAGTTCTTACCATCATCGTCGGTCATGCCGACGGGATAGTTGCCATAGGTTTCTTCGAACGTGCTGAAGCCAACACCCAGTTGCTTCAAGTTGTTCTTGCATTGTGAGCGACGGGCGGATTCCCGGGCTTGTTGGACGGCCGGCAACAGCAGGGCCACCAGAACAGCGATGATCGCAATCACGACCAGCAGTTCGATGAGGGTGAACCCGCCGCGAGACACGCCCTTTTTGAAGGCTGATCTGCGCATAACTCATGACTCCTGAATAACTTAAAAGATTACAACAATAGCCCCAGAAGGCTGGAACACCCCGCCATTGCTTTGTTCTATCGGCGAAATCCTAGCATCCTCTCAACCGAACGCGAGATACGCATCTGCGTGAATCCGGCAGAGTTAAACAAACACGAAAACATATGCCAATCTGTAGATACGTGTTTGAGCCGGTGGACTGTCTGCAACTGCACCTTTAGATGTCGTTAAGGTACAGTTATTGAATATTGAAGGGACAGCGATTCGGGTTTCTCTAAATGATTGTGTAGTCTGCCGATACGTTCGATCACAAGCTCCCTTGTTGGGGATGAGGCTAGCCTGCAAACTAATCATTTATGCAGTATATCCTGTGATTCGCTCGCGAGCCGCTAATCCGCTAGTGTCACACCGTTCCAGAATGGCCCGGCGGACTGTCCAGTTCAGACTGCCCCAAAACTCACGTAGCGGAGCGGAAAAATCTCGTTCGGTCAGGTCATTCCGGAAACGACAGACAGCTTTTCGTGGCCTCGCGTTCCCCCGTGAAATCCCGTCGGAAAGGTGGTTGCAAGTCCCAATGCCAAACCCTGATCGCTCACTCATGTCGTCGACGGCCGGGAATCGCCGGACGTTTCTGGGTCAACTCGCTGGCTCCTCGACCGCTGCCTTGGCGCTGGGCTATGGAGGTTCGTCGCTAGGGTACGCTGCGAACGAAACCATCAACGTGGCCTGCATTGGCACGGGTGGACGCTGTCGGCATCTGATGAAGGCTCTGGTCAAAGTGCCGGGAGTCAAGATTGTCGGCGTGTGTGACGTCTGGGACGACCACCTGCGACAAGGCAAGGAACTGGCGGACAAGGACGCCTTTCAGGTCAAGAACTTTCATCAGGTACTGGAACGCAAAGACGTTGATGCCGTCTTGATCGGTGCTCCGGATCATTGGCACGTGCCGTTGACGGTTGCCGCCTGTCAGGCGGGCAAGGATGTGTATGTTGAAAAACCGCTGACGCACGAACTGTCCGAGGGCGAGGCGGTCATTGAGGCTCAGAACAAGCACAAGCGGATCGTGCAGGTGGGCATGCAGCAGCGGAGCATGCCGCACATCATCAAGGCGCGCGAGATCCTGAAGTCCGGAGCGCTCGGTGAAATCCACAAGGTCCATCTGACCTGGAACCGCAATGCTCCGCGAGCCAACAAACCGAACCTGAACATCGATCCGAAGACCGTCGACTGGAAGATGTTCCTCGGCAACGCCAAGGCGCAGCCGTTTGATGAGTATCGCTTCCGTCAGTGGCGCTGGTTCTGGGATTTTGGCGGCGGCATCTTCACAGATCTGATGGTGCACTGGATCGACGTCGTGCACTGGCTGCTGGAACTCGATCACCCGGAATACGCTGTCAGCATCGGCGACTGGTACATGGCGGAAGGCATCTGGGAGACTCCAGACACCGTGCAGACTTTGCTCCGTTACCCGAAGCAGAACGCCCAGATCTACTTCGAGGGCACGTTCAGCAACGCGCGTAACGGATCGATGGTCGAGTTCATGGGCACGAACGGGACGCTCTATCTCGATCGCGGCCGGTATGAGATTCATCCCGAGCGCAACAAGAAGCTCGAACCCAGTGAGATGGTGCTGGGAAGCGGCCCGCGCGGCGCCGACTTCTATGACAAGCCGGACGGCGAGTTGGTCCATCTGACGAACTGGGTGGACTGCATGCGCAGTCGCCAGAAGCCGACGGCCCCGGCGGAAGCGGGAGTCAGCGCCGCCGCCGCCGCGCATTTGGCGAACATCGCGTTACGATCGAACCAGGCCGCCAAGTGGAAGTAAGAAGTTGCACGCCACTGCTGGCGAGCAGCTTGGGACGCCTGTCGTAAAACTCGTAGCATGGACGCCCCGTCCGTGCCGCACCAATTACGCACGGCGAGGCGTCCACGCTACGGTTTGTGAATAGCGTGCCGAATTCGACTCTGTGAACCGACCTTGTTCTGGAGATTGACTATGGATCGTCGCGAGTTCATTTCCTCGGCTTCAGTCGCGGCCACTGCGCTGGCTGCGTTGTCGGATGCTCCGGTTGCGAAAGCGGCGGCCAGCGAACGTGTGCGAGTCGGTATGGTTGGAGCGGGTGGTCGAGCCTTCTCGTTGAACGCGACCTTCTCCGCGAACTCGAACGTCGAGATCGTGGCCATCGCCGACATTGATCCGGGCAAGCTCCCGCGCACCGTCGATGAAGTGACCAAGCGTCAGGGTAAGGCTCCGAAGACCACGAACGACTTCCGGCATCTGATCGATGACAAGTCGCTGGATGCGATCGTCGTGGGGACTCCGGATCATTGGCACGCCATTCCGACAATCCTCGCCTGCATGGCCGGCAAGGACGTCTATGTCGAGAAGCCGGACAGCCACAACATCATCGAAGGCCAACGCATGGTGGCCGCAATGCGGAAGTACAAACGCGTGGTGCAGATGGGTTCGCAGCATCGCTCGACGACGCGCATGCAATCGGCGATTGAGTACGTGAAGAGTGGAGCGTTGGGCCGTTGCCTCGTCGCCAAGGCTTGGGAGAGTTCGAAGCAGGGTTCCATCGGCAAGCCCGCCGACAGCGATCCGCCCGCGAATATTGATTACGACTTCTGGCTGGGTTCTGCTCCGAAGCGACCATTCAACGTGCGCCGCTTTCATGGTCACTGGCGTTGGTTCTACGACTATGGCACGGGTGACCTGGGCAACGACGGCGTGCATCGTCTCGATATGGCCATCGCCGTGCTGAACGCCGCTTCTGAAACGCAGGGCGACGGTTCGATCGGTTTGCCGCGACGCATCCAGGCCGTGGGCGGAAAGTGGTACTTCGACGACATGCAGGAGTTCCCGGACACGCTGCAGGTGAACTACGAGTTCGCGGGCAAGGCACCCAAGATCCTCACGTATGAGATGCGCGTCTGGTCTGCGTACAACATGGAAGCCGAATCCGAAGGCGCTGCCTTATACGGGGACAAGGGCTACATGATTCTGGGCAACAGTCGCTGGCGTGCATTCGGTCCGAACGGACAACTCGTCAAGGAAGTCACCGGCGACAGTGACGAAAAGCCGCACGTGCAGGACTTCATCGACTGCATCAAGAACCGCAAGAAGCCGTACTGCGACCTCGAAACAATCGGCCATCCGGCGTCCGTGCTGTGTCATACCGGCAACATCGCCGCCCGCCTGGGACGACAGCTGGTGCTCGATCCCGCGAACGAATCCTTCGTGGGCGACCAGGAAGCGAACGCCCTGCGTGGCCGTCCCGAATGGCGCAAGCCGTGGGTGCTGCCGGACGTCTAAGAACACTTCGACAAAAGGGACTCCGATGTCATCGATTCGCTGCACGATTCTGATTGCGCTGATCGCGGCGATGTCGTCGCTGGTTCGAGCGGACACACCCTCGGACCCGGTCGGGGCGTGGCGTGAAGGTGTCCGCATCGCTCCGGTCTCGGCAGTACCGGGGCGGCACACGATTCACAGTTACTACGTGTGCAATCCCGAAAGCCCCGACGGCAAGCGAGTGCTCTTCTTCGCTTCGACGCATCCGGCGGGGTATGTCGGCGAGATCCGTATGTTGGATCGAGCAACCGGGCAGGAAACACTGCTGGCCAGCGACGTGCACACGGAAGACGCGCATCGCGCGGCGTGCCAGCAGTGGCTGTCAAACGGCAAACGCGTCGCGTTTCACGAAGTCGTCGAAGGCAAGTGGCGAGTCGTCGTGGTCGACGTCGAGACACTCAAGAAGACGATCGCCGCTGAAGACCGGCAGCTAGGCTTTGGCCGCGGAGACGCGGACTTACTGCCGCTCTACGGATGCCACTGGAATCCGGGAGCTCATCGCGATCTGGAGCTGTGGGACGCCTCAACCGGCAAGATCGAAGTTGCCGCGCGGATTGCGGACGTCGAGAAGCAATACGGTGAATGGCTCAGCAAAGAGTTTGCTGGCAAGCCGACATCCATCTTCTTTCCAGTCGTGAGCCCCGATCAGCGGCGGGTGTTCTTCAAGCTGTCAGCGGGTAACGGCGGCGACAACTTCATGGCCAAGAATGCCAGCCACCGACAAGGTCTGGTGTGTTTTGATCGCCAGTTGAAACGCTTCACCTTCATGCGTGAGAAGTGGGGACATCCCGCCTGGCATCCGGATTCGCAGCACGTCATTGAGATGGGCAACATCCTGTTCGACATGACGGGCTTGCCGCTGACGCGCATTCCGAATCTACCAAACCTGCGTGGCTCGCATCCGTCTGTCAGTCCGGACGGTCGTCTGATGGTGACCGATGGCTTGTCAGACGCAGCGGGCGGTCCAGCGAATGAATGGGGCGTCATGGTCGGCGACCTGCGTGGCGAACGATACTCGCTGCTGCACAGCTTCAGTCAGACCCGTGGTGCAAAGTCGTGGCGGCGATCGGACCCGCATCCGGTCTTCAGCCAGGACAGTCAACGCATTTACTACAATGTCAGCGATGGCGAGTTCACTCGACTGTTCGTCGCCGAAGCCGCTGCTGATCGCGCCAAGCCGGAATGAAGCGAGTCGATGCCGGCACATAGTCTTTTTTGCTTGCGAAGGGATTCCCGATCGTGAACGAACTTTTCCCGGACCTGATGGAACGAGCCATGCGGATTGCGGCGATCTCGCACCGGGATCAGCAGCGCAAGGCATCGCCGGTGCCGTACCTCGCTCACCCCGCGAGTGTCGCCCTGGTGCTTTCTCAAGCCGGGTACTTTGAGCCTGAAATCCTGGCGGCCGCGTTGCTGCATGACGTGATTGAGGACACCAGCTACACAATCGAAAGCTGTCGGGCGGAGTTCCCCGCCGCCGTGGTGGAACTGGTGCTGGCGACCAGCGAAGTCAAAGCCAGCAACAACGGCGAAAAGCTGCCGTGGAACGTTCGAAAGCGGGAGCACCTGGCACGGTTGCAAACCGCTCCGGCCGGAGCCAAGGCCATCGTGCTGGCCGACAAGTACCACAATCTCACGTCGATGCTGGTGGACCTCGCAGATGGGTCAGAACTGTGGTCGCGGTTCAACGCCAGCAAGGACGACATCAACTGGTACTACAACGAATCGCTGAAGCTGGCCGACAATGCTTCCGACCCGCGTCTGCAGCGTCTCGCCGCCGCCTGCCGGCATCGCATCGACGCACTGTGGCCGTAGCGTTTCTGGAGTAGGCCGGACAATCTCGTCCGGCGGCGGACAGGATTGACCGCCCTACAATGGCCCTAACCGACCAGTTCGCGAATGGGCTGACCGCTGTGAAGGGCGCTGACGGGGCGGTTCTGGCGGTCGGGAAGCATGTGATGCGGGTCGATGCCGAGCACATGATAGATCGTCGCCAGTAGATCGCCGGGACCCATTGCTCGATCGGCGGGTTCGCCGCCGTCTTTCGTCGTCGAGCCGATGATCTGCCCAGTCTTGATGCCCGCGCCGCTGAGAACCGCATGCATCGCTCGCGGCCAGTGACCGCGACCGGCGTGTTGGTCGACTCGCGGAGCGCGACCAAATTCTCCAAACGCGCCGATCAGCACTCGATCGTTCAGACCGCGCGAATAGATGTCTTCAATCAGCGCGGCCAAGGCCTGATCGTATTGTGGCAATCGCTTCCGCAGGTTCTTCTCGATCGTGTAGTGGTCGTCCCACCAATCCACATCTTTCTCGTAGAGGTTGATGGTGACATAGGTCACTCCCGCCTCAACCAGTCGACGCGCCAGCAGCGCTGACTGACCGGAGGCATGACGGCCGTAGCGATCTCTTAACGCCGCTGGTTCGCGCGTGAGGTCAAACGCGTCGCGCGCCTTTGACCCACAGACCAGTTCAAACGCCTGACGTTGCACAGAGTCCATTTCGACGACGGGTCGCTCAGCATTGACGCTGCGATAGAGGCTATCCATCTGCCCCAGCAAATCGCGGCGGTTCTCGACTCGCGGCAGGGTGAGTTCCTTCGGCGGCAGAAAGTCCGGCAGGCGATAGTTGCCCAGTGTTGGATCGCCTCCGGCATCCACCGCGTTGTGGCGAGAACTCAAGAACGCCGCATGCTCATAGAAACCCGCGTGCCGCCGGTAGTCCTCAGGGATGCAGGCATAGGCTGGCATACCCTGAGCATTCGAGCCTCGCACATACGACACCACCGAACCCTGGCTGGGATTCTGCTGGCCGCGTTGCCGGGCATTGAGCAACGGATACCCGGTCTGCACCCAGTGAGTCGCGTCGTCGTGCACCGACAGGTCATGAGTGATGGAACGAATCACGGCCAGCTTGTCCGCGATGGTTGCGTGCTGCGGCATCAAGTCGCAGACATCCAAGCCGGGCAGAGTCGTTCCAATGCTGCCGAACGGACCGCGGATCTCGGCGGGCTGATCCGGCTTCATGTCATAGGTATCAATATGTGAAGGACCGCCAGCCATGAAGAACATGATGGCCGACGTCTTCGGCTGAGCCTCCGCGGCATGTGCCGAACGAGTCGACAGCGCGTGTCCCAGGCTGATGCCCAAGGGGGCCAGCGTCCCGAGCGACAGAAAGCCGCGACGGCTGAGAGGACTCGAAACGTCCAGCAAATTGCCTCGAAGTTTCAACATGACGGGCTCTCGCTCAAGGGAGGCTCAACGCATGAAGTTTGTAGCGCTGCAATAAGATATCGACATTATCACTCGTTCCCAAACTCCGTTTGGGAACGCACGTTCGGAAGCTCTGCTTCCGGTGTTATCGATTACGGCTGATTGTGCCGCTCGTGAAGCAGAGCTTGGGAACGAGCGGAACGACGAGTGTGTTGTCAGCTATAGCTTAACCTCAACGCCAACGGCGTGAGCGCGCGATTGCTCAGGGGAGTTGGGCGTTTGGCGCACGCCGTTGGCGTGGCGGTTAAACAGGGTCGGCCAGCGTGAAGCATTCTCAGACGGCTTCGAAGACCGTCGCGACGCCTTGGCCCTGGCCGACGCACAGGGATGCGAGTCCGTATTTTGCTCCGGTGTCGCGCATGCGATGCAGCAGTGTCACAGCGACGCGTGCTCCGCTGGCGCCCAGTGGGTGACCGAGTGCGACGGCGCCGCCGCGCGTGTTGACTTTCTCTTCATTGATACCGAGCAGCTTCAATACTGACAGCACCTGCACGGCGAACGCTTCATTGATCTCGATGCAGTCCATGTCCTTTAAAGAGAGTCCGGCGCGCTTCATCACTTTGTGAATTGCAGGCACAGGGCCAATGCCCATTTCTTCGGGAGCGACACCGGTGACTGCCATCGCTCGAATGCGAGCCAGCGGTTTGAACCCCAGTTCCTTCGCCTTCTCTTCAGACATGACGAGTAGAGCCGCGGCCCCGACACTGAGCTGCGAGCTGTTGCCGGCTGTAACCGAACCACCCGCCGGATTGAACGCGGGCGGCAACTTCGACAGACCTTCAACGGTCGTATCCGCTCGAATGCCCTGATCGACGCTGACTAACGACTTCTGACCGGCCTCGTTGCGGCCCCATGTCGGAGCGATCTCCTTCGCGAACGCGCCTTGAGCAGTTGCCGCCGCCGCAAGCTGATGGCTGCGGGCGGCAAATTCATCCTGCTTCTGACGCGGAACCTGATACTTCATCGCGAGGTATTCCGCCGTCAGGCCCATGTTCATGATGGCTTCGCTGTGCTTGCGAAACAGGCTCGGCGACGGGTCGTAATCCTTCAACGCGGGGATGTGGTCCATGTGCTCGACACCGCCCGCGATCTGAATGTCTTCACAACCGGCAGCAATGCTCATCGCGCAGTCGCAGATCGCCGTGAGGCCTGACGCACAGTTGCGGTTGATGGTTACTCCGCCGACTTCGATCGGCAGGTCGGCAATCAGCGACGCGATACGAGCGACGTCATAACCCTGCTCGCCCTGCTGTTGCACGCAGCCCCAGCGAATGTCTTCAATGAGTTGCGGATCAATGCCCGTGCGTTCCACCAGAGCCCGCATGATGCCCGCTGAGAGTTCATCGGCGCGGACATCGCGAAAGTAACCTGACTCGGGAGAAGCCTTCGCGATCGGCGTTCGCACGGCATCCACAACCACGGCGTATCGCATCATCACTCCCTATCAACGCGGCAACGCCGCAAGATTTCCTGGTAGGGCGGACAATCCTATCCGCCGGAACGCTAGCGGACACGATTGTCCGCCCTACAACGGCTGCGCTCTGTGCGACTACTTCGCGGGCTTCAGCTTCTTCAGCAGGTCAGGCACGTCGGTTTCGTTGAGTGACCGGTAACCCACACTGAAGTCCGCTACCTTGCCGCTCATGCTGACGGCAGTCAGGTGCGCATCGGAGTTGATGCCCCAGGTGTTCGGGCCGTTCTTATCTTTCTCGTAGACACCCAGCGTCGTCTGCTTGAACTTCAAAGACTGGTCGGCCTTGGGCAGGTATTCCTTCGACTTGTTCGCATCGTCAGTCAACCAGATCGCGACGACGCGCAGGTCAGGTCGCTTCTCCGACAGTTCCGTATCCAGCGTCTTCAGGTAGCGGGCCATCGGGCGGTCCCATTTGTCTGCCGGGATGAAGACCAGGATCTGCGGCTTGTCTTTGCGTTGTTCAACCAGATCGACTTCCTTGCCGGCGTCATCGCCCGTAGCGATCGCCACCTTGAACGCTTCTGGTTTGGAACCAGCGGTTGGTCCGGAGACCACATCGGCCAGGGCGACCGATGACACGGCGCACAGCAGCGCGGTCAAACTCCAGAAACATCGAGCGCGAAATGAGAACATGCGAATGGCCTCCTGGCAAAAGGACGTGGAACTCCGCTGCAAACGACGCACGCATTGGAAATGATGGGCACCGAACTACAACTCATCAAACGGAAGTTCCGCGGATTGTCGCGAGGCGATGCCCGCTTTGAAATGCTGGCGGCAGACGGACAGATAGCGTTCATTGCCGCCAATTTTGATCTGCTCACCATCGCGAACGGGCCTGCCTTTGTCATCCAGCCGCAGCACCATCGTCGCTTTGCGGCCGCAATGGCAGATTGTTTTGATCTCTTCGAGGTTGTCAGCCCAGGCCAGCAGCCACTGGCTGCCCTCAAACAGGTTGCCCTGAAAGTCTGTCCGCAGCCCGTAGGCCAGCACGGGGATGTCGAGTCGATCGACCACGTCGGTCAGTTGCTGCACCTGCACGCGAGTGAGAAATTGAGCCTCATCCACCAACACGCAGTGCAACGCTCGCTCACGTAACTGACGCTCCACGATCTCAGCGACGTTTTGTGCCTGGTCGAACGTGAGAGCATCGGAAGCAAGGCCAATTCGCGAGGTCACCTTCCCGATGCCAAAGCGGTGATCGAGCAGCGGAGTCAGGATGAGCGTATTCATGCCGCGCTCCTGATAGTTGTAGCTCGACTGCAGCAGGGTCGTGGATTTCCCGGCGTTCATCGTCGAGTAGTAGAAATACAGTTTCGCCATGGATGATTGGTCTTCGATATCTGCGCGTTCACAAACCCGCCTGCTCACAGTCGCGGGACTGTCTGCACTGCCGGGAAACCTGCTCGCAACTGACTGGCTGTCCGCCGATCAGATTTTCACAAATAGCGAGTCAGCCAGTTGATTCCCAAGTAAAGCACGATGCAAGCAAGCTGACGCTTCCACGCATCTGCCTTTTCCATCAACCCCGCCACCATCCAGACAGCGCACAGGAAATACGCAACCTGAGTAATAGCGCCAAAGAGGAAATCAATCGAGCGTTCCAGCCACAACCAGTAAAACCGCAGATCCGTGCCAGCGGCACGTTTCGCCTCACGAATTCCACACATGCGAAGACCGCCATAAACGCCACCAATCGCCGCAACGATCCACGTTGTTGGGTGACGGAGGATCTTGGAATTCAGAAAGTCCTCGAGACTGCTGGACGTCGTTTCCATCATTCAATTGCATAATACCCAGGCAACACAAGCTGCCAGAAATCAACCGCTCTGGCCATCAGGCCGCCGCGCCAAGAAACGACGCTATTCGCGAGAATGTGACATTTCAATCGCTTGCCCGGCGGGTAGCGGCAGACAAGACACCGAACCCGAGGCGAAGACAGTTCCGGTGCCAGCCTACCCGCGAGCCATCAGCACATAGATAGTCCCTTGCTCGCCGCGAAAGCGCATGTTGTCGGCATTGATTGCCACAACAATCGGACCCGTTGATGATTGCAGCAACCAGAGTTCATTGCCGGCTACAGCGCAACCTGTGGCATTCTCGATTGCGTCCTTCCGGAACAGGGCGAACGTCTGGACTCGATCTGATTCAAGCGCAACCGTCCCGTGCGGCACATAGCCGTGACGATAAAACTCCATTGCATCCCCAGGCGAGGGGCGAGCCCACACCTGAAGGTTAGGAGCGCATATGAAGGTCATCACTGAGCGAAGAGATCGAAACAAGGGTTAGCAGAGAGTTGCCAGCTCG
This sequence comes from uncultured Planctomycetaceae bacterium, assembly GCA_964386705.1. Taxonomy (GTDB): domain Bacteria; phylum Planctomycetota; class Planctomycetia; order Planctomycetales; family Planctomycetaceae; genus AM-0621. Next base: position 10,925 of record CAYLTY010000024.1, on the reverse strand, counting down.
GAGCTGCCCCTGCCATGACTGCAGCAACTGCTTCGAAGTCAGATACGCCGCTGTTTCGCTGACATTGCGAATGCACCCGCAAGCCCTTTGAAGTGCCGCTACGGGCTGCCGCAATTCTTAAGAGGAGTTCGTGCTCACTCAGCGCAGCTCTACGAGGTCTTACGAAGGCGGCGGCCATCAGGCGGCGGAGCTGGTTTGAAACGCATCAGTGATCGAGCAACCGAGGTCTGGGGGAGGGCGAGTAGCAGCAGGTCTCCCGTCGACGTTTGAAACCGTGTGCATTCGGAGTTCAGAGGCTCGACGTCGGGACCTTCCGGTTCGTCGACGCACCACCATTCATTTCCATGCACGACTTCACCAGTTGCACAGGCCACTTCATCGCTCCGAAACAGCGGAAACCTGATACTCGGATCTGAGGCCAAGACAACAATGCCGTGCTTCACGAAGTGTGAGTGCCGGAACTCCACGGGTTTACCTTTCGAACTGGGTCGGTTTGCTGCATCGTTGCAGCAAAACGCCCGCTGCAGAGCCGCACTTTGCGCGGCTGGCAGTCCTCTGCAGGAGCAGAGCTCAACTTATGCAAACATCGCGCCTTCGACCGTGCGGCCATCACCTCCAGCAGCCTTTAATCGGGAGGCCGCACCGTAGTCGGTGTTACCAATCAATGACAGTGGATTGGCAGCCGTACGATCCAACGCCGCACGACAGTGCTAACTATGCCGGGCTGTTACATCAGAGACTCGCCACAGTGAGCAATGCGGGGCTTAGATAGTTACGTTTGCGTGGATGAATTCAGCGGGAGTTTTTCAGGAATCGCTGCCGTCAATCAAGGCCCCGTGCGTAACGAGCGACTGTTAACTTCGCTGCCCACACACGAGTTCCGCGGCGACCTATGGTCAAGTTATTACCTTGCTTCTCTCGCCACGCCGCATGCGGCGCCTTCATTCAGTATTGGCAGCTGCGATTTCTGATGACAAAACCAAATAGGTTGGACGTTTCGTCAGAAGCGAGGCAGTCCGGTTGAAACTTCCACAGAACTGCTTGCCAGACTTCCGAAATGCCGCCTTTCCAAAAAGGTTCTGCAGCGTCTGTTCCATGTTCCGCTGAGTAGCTGGCATGACGTTGTCGGACGGCTCGCAGAAGAACTCAGGTGGCCTAGGAACGAGAGATGCATCGTTTCGAACCAAGTTTTCTCATCGGAACAATTGGAATTACGAGGCGGTGAATCGTGGCTATCCAGATGCGTTCCGTATGGCCGCTGATCCGACAAACGTTTCACGAATGGAACGAAGACAAGGTTCCGCAACTTGGGGCGGCACTGGCGTTCTACACCGCATTGTCGATTGCACCGCTGCTGGTCTTATCGCTGCGCATTGCCGCTGCCATTTTCGGAGACGAAGCGGCTCGGGGTGAAATCGAACACCAGATCCACTCTTTGATCGGCGAGCAAGGTGCCGTTGCTGTTCAGGCGATGCTGCAAAGTGCGAACAAGCCGGAGGCAGGAACCGTCGCCACAGTTTTCAGTTTGATCACGCTCCTGTTTGGCGCCTCCGGTGTGTTCGGGCAACTTCAGGACAGTTTGAATACGATTTGGGAAGTGACTCCCAAAGGTGGACGCGGCGTGTGGGGAATGGTGCAGGATCGGTTCCTGTCCATTGCCATGGTGATGGGCGTCGCGTTCCTTCTACTCGTCTCTCTCGTTGTAAGCGCGATGCTGTCGTTTGCTGGAAATCATTCAATTCAGTGGCCTGCGGAACTGCAGGTGGTGTCGCAAGCGGTCAACTTCCTGATTTCGCTGGCTGTCTTCACCGGCATTTTTGCCATGATATTCAAATATCTGCCAGATGCGAGAATTGCGTGGCGGGACGTGTGGTTAGGAGCTGCCATGACGGCAGTCTTGTTTACTGCCGGAAAGCTGGCGATTGGCCTCTATCTGGGAAAAAGCTCGATCGCTTCCTCATACGGAGTCGCGGGTTCATTGATCGTGCTGCTGGTCTGGGTGTATTACTCCGCACAGATCGTCTTCTTCGGAGCCGAGTTTACTCAGGTTTATGCAAATCAGTTCGGCGGTAAGATTGTACCGACAGAGAATGCCGAGATTGTCCCGACTGAGAAGCGGTTGCAGGAAGGTCTGACCGCCAGCAAGCGCAATCTCTGATGTGCTGAGTCTCAGCCAATCGAAGATCGTTCGATAGGGAACATTCAGAAAGATGGACATAAAGATGTCGGAGCCCGCTCGCAGCACACCGTCACCGGGGGCGTCCAAGGCGCTGCATTGCGTGGAAGTTTATGTCCCCAAACGACTCGACACGTTATCCGCGCTCTATAACTACCTGCGCAGCAAGCTCACGCAGCGTAAAGCTGGCATCGCTCAAGATGTCCCTATTGATGGCTTCTCGCTCTATGAGGTGGATGGAGCGTTCTATGGGAAAGAGATTTACGAAGAACGTACTGTTGTTTTGCGTATCCTGTTCGACCAGAGCCAGGCTTCCGGCAGCATCGAGGGAAGAATAAACACTCTGGGATCTGAAGTTGCCGCAACCGTGGCAATGACCGAAGAAGAGATCTGGATTTGCCATTACCCCCTTGACGTTGTGATTTTTCGGCCTCGTGTTTCGAGCCTCCTTTCGGATTAGGTCGCACGCTTTCGCAGCGTCGGCACGACGCTTGCCTCAGTGGTTGGATTGCCTTTGGCCAGCGCTGCCACCCTTGAACGAGAAACGGCACAACAATGAACCCGGCCGACACAGACACGAAATCGGAACTGCCTGCAACGGGCTACCTGCCGACTCCCAAGCCCAGATCACACTGCGTGGTACGCAGCTTCGGAATGACGGACACAGGACGAATTCGATACTCGAATGAAGATCACTTCGTCATTGCAGAGATGTCCAGAAATCTGTGTATCCACCATACCAGCGTTCCGCAGTCGAAGACGCAGTACAGCAGCTATCGAGGCCATCTGTTCCTGGTTGCCGATGGCATGGGCGGACATCAGGCCGGAGAAGTTGCCAGTGCCATCAGCGTTGTGAGTGTTGAAGACTTTCTCTTAAACACGGTCAAACGATTCTTCCGCTTGAAGGAATCGGACGAGCAATGCGTGATGAAAGAGTTCCAGGCCGCGCTGCAGCAGGCCGACGCGCGAATTTTTGAAGAGGCCACTCACCATCCGGAACTCGCCGGTATGGGAACCACGCTCACGATGGCGTTCGCTATCAACTGGCGATTGTTTGTGGCTCACGCTGGTGATAGCCGTTGCTATCTGTACTCGAAGGGCAAGCTCCAGCAGCTCACTCAGGACCATACGATGGTGGCGGAGATGATTCGCATGGGGATCCTTTCGCCGAAGGAGGCCTCCCGTCATCCCGATCGAAATGTCATTACCAACGTTCTCGGAGGACGAGAATTGGGCGTGCAGGTGGAAATGCACAGACTTGACCTCGAACCGGGAGACGTGCTGCTGCTGTGCTCGGACGGCCTGAACGGGATGGTTCCAGACACTCGGATTGCTGAACTGCTGCAAGAGGAGCGGGAACCTCAACAAGCTTGTGCTCGCCTAGTTGCTGAAGCGAATGCGAACGGCGGTAAGGACAACATCACGGTAGTCGTGGCATGTTTCGATGAAGCGAACTGAGACTAGATGGCGAGGCTCCCGGCGGAGTTTGCAAGCGATTTCAGTTCTATATCAGCCTTTAGTGGATGCCACTTACTCACGCGGACGCAGGCGAATGGGTTGCAGGAGCGAGCAAAGGCGAATGCCATTACTATCTTCATCACAGAATCACCGCCTTGATGGGTGATGCACCGCGCTGATTGAGTTTTGTTGGAGGCTCCATGCGATCTCTGCTCATCTATGTTTTTCTCGCGTCCACAACGTTTGCTGCTGATCTCAAAGTTCAACGAGACATCGCCTACGTTGAACCGAAGAACGAACGACACACTCTGGATGTCTTCTCTCCGGCCGAAGGCAAGAACCACTCGATTGTTGTCTGGGTGCATGGCGGGGGCTGGACGAAAGGCAGCAAGAATGGAATGCAGCAGAAGCCGCGGGCATTCACTGAGAAGGGCTTTGTCTTTGTTCCGGTTAACTATCGATTCGTGCCTGACGTCACGGTCAAGGACATGACCAGTGACGTCGCCAAAGCGATTCACTGGGTTCATGATCACGCTGACGAGTTCGGTGGTGACTCCCAGTCGATCTTCGTCATGGGGCACTCGGCAGGAGCGCATCTGGCGGCGTTGGTATGTGCCGACGATCGTTATCTCAACGCCGAGGGGCTGTCATTGACGGTTATTAAAGGCTGCGTGCCGATTGATGTCTCCGTCTATGACATTCCAAAGCGATTGAAGGACGGCGGTTCTGTGCCTCCTGAGACCTTCCAGGCCATCTTCGGTAAAGCAGAAGATGTGCAGCGCGATCTGTCGCCAGTCGCTCACGTTGCCAAAGGCAAGCACATACCACCGTTTTTGATTCTGCATGTAGCTGATCGGTCTGATACCAAGGCGCAGTCGGCTTGGCTCGCCAGTAAGCTGACACAAGCTGATGTGTCGGCCAGAGTCGTCGCTGCTGAAGGAAAAACGCACGGCACGATCAACTCTGATCTGGGACTACCCGAAGACAAACCCACTGCAGCCCTCTTTGAGTTCCTGCACGGCGTGCTGAAGAAGTGATCGAGCTGAACCTGGGTCGAGCCTATGTCATCGGAAACCCCATTTCGCATTGCATTGCTTGTGATCATGACTGTCACGATGTCGGTGATTGTGTATCACCGCTGGCAAGCGGCATCCTCCGGCGAGCAGATTTCTCATAAGGACGAAGGGTATTTATTTGCCATTGTCCTGCGACTGGCGGGCCTGTGCTTGTGGGTCAGCACATTTGCTTATTTGCTGTCTCCTGTATCAATTTCCTGGGCGATGCTGCCGTTACCAATCTGGGTTCGATGGGCTGGGGCTTTCGTGGGTGGCTGCTCACCAGTGCTCATGTATTGGACTCTCACCAGCCTTGGCAAGAACCTGACGGATACTGTCGTCACCAGACAGAACGCAATCCTGGTGACGCACGGCCCTTACCGGTGGGTGCGTCATCCATTCTATGTAACGGCTGCGGTGCTCATGGCATCCGTGACTCTGCTGTCAGCAAGCTGGCTCATCGGGTTAAGCAGCTTCGTTGTCCTGGCACTGCTGGCGGCTCGCACACCTAAGGAAGAACGCAAGTTGATCGAGCGGTTCGGCCAGTCCTACCAGGATTATATGGCGAAAACGGGAAGATTCGTCCCTCGGGTCGGCAGGTGAGTCCTGCGGGCAAGTTCGGCTAATCCTGCGGCGCCTTGAGTGATTCACCATTCGAGGGCGCATGGCGGAAGCCCGTTCCGCACCGGATACAACGAATGCCCGGCTGGGTATCAGAGACGTAACGCAAACCTGCTTCTTCAACACTAGATAAACATTGCTCGATAACGCTCGCGATTTCGCATGATCGACGTTCGCAACTCTTTTCTTCTGACGCGAAGCCGATCGATGCGTGCGGCGCCTTACGGCGAGCAGTTGCATGATGCATTCATCCAAGGTGTTTCAGAACCCTGGCTGCAGAAATGCCGTACCGTCAGTCGCCCATGGGCTCTGGTCACGCGAAGCCGAAGGGACACTGGGCGGCTCGCTGTGACCGATGTCCTCTTGGGGAATTGAAACCTCCTGAGGATCTAAAATCGGCTGCCATAACTGGATCGGATTGCCTTCGGGATCCTGCAACTGAGCGAAGCGTCCGTTTGGGTAGGTCTCCGGATCGACAGTGACTTCAATCCTTGCGCCGCGGAGCTGCTCGACCATCGCGTCCAGGTTGCGAACCCGGAAATTGATCATCCACTGCTGATCGGCACGGCCGAAGTATTCGGTGTCGTGCGGGAATGGGGCAAAGACCGTCATCCCGGCTTCCTGCGACCAGGGCTTGTGGTAGTAGTCCTCCGGAACGAGGGCAATGCCCAAGTGGTCCTGATACCACTGCCCCAAGGCCTCGGGTTCATTCGAGCGGAAGAAGAAGCCCCCAATTCCCGTCACGTGTTCCATATGAGTATTCCTGAGAACTGCGTCTGCGGGGCTACCGCGGACAACATCGTCTTTGCACCCTGCTCGAACCGCTGCTCGAGCAACAGGCCATCGCTTTCGGTTTACCGCCGAAGCGATGCGATGCTTGTATCCTCACTAGGAATATCGAGCGATTCAATGATGGGGACGATGTTCGCTGCAGAATCACTCTGTCCGATGAGTCGATTCTGGGAAGCGCGTCCATGTCGCAGAGAGCTATGCGGCGTGACGGAACCGCAGGGTGCGCCAGGGAGGGCTCGACTCCTGCCGGGCCGCACCAGCTTGAGACGGCTCGGCAGGTGCCGATGGCCCTGCGACCTTCAGGAGAACGCAGCCTCAATGTTGACGCTGTTTTCGGCGATATCCGTCAGCCGCTTATCGGCATCGCCTTCTTCGTCCAGGGTTTCCTGCAAGAGGGCCGCAACCTTGAGGAGCCCGAGCCGTCGCGCGAATGTTCGCACGCAGCCGTAGCCGGCGATCTCGTAATGCTCCACTCGCTGGGCTGCTGCTATCAGGGCGGCATCTTTGACTTGTGGATCGCCCTCAGCGGTGATGATCTGCTGCCCCTCCGCGATCAGTCCCTCCATCGCTTCGCACTTGTGGATGTCGGGCTTTACTTTCAAGAGTTCAAACGCCTCATCGAGACGCCTTCGCTGCTCGTGAGTTTCTTCCAGATGCGACTGAAAGGCGTTCTTCAGATCTTCCGAACTCGCGGCTTCTACCATTTTGGGAAGAGCCTTGATGAGTTGATCTTCGGCGCTGGCCAGATCTGACAACTGCATAACCAGCACGTTCTGCAGGTTACCAAGCGTCATTGATGTGCCCAACATCTTCGAGAACCATGAACTTGCCATTACTTGCTCCTCAGGGTGAGAATCGTGGAGATCAGCGGATCGTCTCCCGCCACTTGCCGAATCACCGATCCGTGCACTCGTGTGTCTCGCAAGTCGCATTCCACTCAGGATTCGTGAGCGAACAGCAGCGCGACGCACATATTCGCCGACGACGCAGAGAAAGTTTTGGCCACCTCGCCTGAGCTCTGATCACACCTCAAGCCGGCCGAGGTAACAGTCGTCCCCATCGAACCCCGTTTTAGTGGTCGCATGTATGCATTTGCGAGGCTACAGGTGGCAAGATGCGCGATTTCGCTTGAGACAGATGCCTCGTGATTGCGTAGTTTGATTGTTTCCCGCAAAAAAAACGGAAAGAATGGTAAGTTCCGTTTATTCATGCTACGAGCTTTGCTTGTCGATAAGGTGACAAGGCGACGATCATTTCTGTGGAGGCGGGCTGTGATTGCGTTGGTGACGACAGTGGTAAGCACGGCGATCGTGGTGGTTGTGCTGTGCTGGGTGATGCGGTTGTTGCGTGATGTTTATTCCCAGCCTGCTCCCCCATGGCCGCTTGATCAAGCTTGGCCCAAGGCGGCGATCATTCTTTCGCTGCGTGGCGGTGATCCGTTCTTGAAGCAGTGTCTGCGAAATCTGATTCTGCAGGACTACCCCAGCTTCCAGATTCACATCGTCATTGATTCTGAGTCGGACCCTGCCTGGCAGGCGATCAACGAGATTCGCGCCGAATTCACAAACGCTCCGCTGGAAGTCGCGGTTTTGTCTCAGCGGCAAATGACCTGCAGCCTGAAGAACAGCTCGCTGATTCAGGGGATTCGCGGCCTGCCTGACGATTGTGAGTTCGTGGCGTTTGTGGATGCTGACGCAATCACCCACACGACCTGGCTCAAGAGCCTGATTACGCCTTTCGCTGATTCTCAGGTGGGGGCGACGACGGGCATTCGCTGGTTCGCGCCACCGGATCGGCGATTCGGGACGCGTCTACGCTGCTTTTGGAACCTCATTGCGGCATCGGTAATCCACCAATCGAATGTGCCTTGGGGTGGTTCGATGGTCCTGCGGCGCCAGCTGCTGGATTCAGGCTTGACTGATGAGTGGTCACGCATGTTTTGCGAAGACGCTCACACGGCGAACTTCCTGCAGGAACGCGGCTTGAAGCTGGCTTATGTGCCGGAAGCGACGGTCGTGAATCAGGAGACGACGTCGGCAATGTCATGTGTGCGTTTTGTGAATCGCCAGGCATTTATCCTGCGGCTTTATACCAAAAACTGGTGGCCCGTGATCGGCGCGACGCTGGTCGCGGCTGCCATTCGCATCGGCAATATCTATCTCACGATCGATGCATTGATCACCGGCCAATGGGGCTTTGCCGCGGCCTACTTCGTAACTTACGTCTCAGTCCAACTGGCGATGTGGTACGAGTCCAGCCAGCTGGATGCAGCAGTACGACGTACCGCAAGCTGCAACGGCCAGGAGATCTCGGCGCAACCCACCCCGGTAGGCGTGACGTTCTTCTGTGCTGAGGTCATGAGTCTGACCTCCATGCTGTTGGCCTGCATGGTCAAAAAGGTGCAGTGGCGAGGAGTGTCCTATCACGTCGCCGGTCCGGTCAACGTGCGGATGGTCGAGTATCGTCCGTTTGTTCAAGCCATCGCTACCCGCTCACACGGCTCTTCGGTGACGTGAGCGGACACTGGTTTAACTTCCGGCCGCGGAGACTTCGTGGCGAAACTCGTTGAAGTGCAGGTACTCCCAGTGCCGGTAGATGGCGGAGTTCTGCACCAGCACCTCGTGTGTGCCGATCACTTCAACCCGGCCTTTATTCAGCAGCACAATGCGGTCGGCACTCTTCAGCGTCGGCAGACGGCTGGGCAGCAGAACGGTGCAACGGTCACGCATCAAGCGGCGGCAGGCATCGTCGATCAGCGACTTGTCGTCTTCGGAGATCTCACCCGTCGGCTCGCGGATGATGAGCAACGCGGGGTCGCGCAGGATGGCACGAGCCAGTGCGAGTCGGAAACGCTGACCGGCATCCAGTGTCTCGCCATGTTGGCCGATGACGGTCTCATAGCCCTGCGGCAGCTTCTGAATGAAATTGTGAGCGTGCACCTGCTTGGCCGCTTCAGTGATCTGAGTCAGCGAGTACTTCGGGTTGCCGAGAGAGATGTTCTCCAGCACCGTGCCCGTGATCTGCGCGATGTCTTCATCGACCAGCAGCGTTTCCGTTCGCAGAGATTCTAAAGTCGCCCAAGCGATGTCCTGCTCATCGAAGAGAATACGTCCTGAAGCGGGTTCGATGAAACGCGGCAACAGCGACGTCAAGATGCGCACTTCAAACGGATCAAAGGCCACAATCGCCGTACTGCCGGTCGCGGGGACTTTCAGGTTGAGCTTGTTCAGAACGACGCGCTGACCAATGCGATAAGTGATGTCATCGAAATGCAGAAACCTTTGAATCGGCTGAATGAACTTCGCCCCGACCGCCTGGCTGACTTCCGGAATAGTGTTGAGGAAGCGATAGATGTGATCGGCCGCGGTGTTCGCAGCAACCGCGCCATCATGTGTTGCGACCATGCGGTTGACCGCGCGCCAGGCGAAGAACAGCGAACCAATAATGATCGCCGATTCCGCCAGCGAGAGGTGATCCGGCGAACTGGCGGGTGCCAGTAACCGAAACGCGACGAGGGCGATCACAAACGCCGAGCAGCCTGCGGCCAGCGTCCGGGCCGCCCAACTGTATTGATTAGCTCGCAACGCAACTTGACTGAGCTGTCCGTCATACCGTCCCAAGTGCTTCAGGAAGCGCTGACGTTCGAACTCGTCGATCTGGTAGCCGTGAATCAGGCGGCTGGATTGCAGGCCTTCAAATACCAGCCCCAGCTCGGCTTCGGCCCGGTCGATTCCCAGGCGCTGGGCATTGAGCAGCCCGCGCCGCATCTGGTTCACAATCATCAGACAAACGCCCACCGGGACAGCGCATTCAAAGGTCAGCCGCCAGTCGATTCCCAGCAGCACAATCAGCAGGGCAACCAGCCGCCCGGACTGCAGGGACACCTGTTGAATCCATTGAACAACGCCGTTTCGCACGGATTCGGCGTCGGTCGTGAACAGCTTTCGAACCTGCTCATGCTGCGAGTTAAGCATGTCGCTGGTGCCCATGCGCAAGGCTTGGCGATGCAGTGATTCTCGCAGTTGGTGGACGATCTTGTTCGCAATCACTCCCGACGTGCGGGTGACTTGTGCCATCAGCACGGCATGCACAAATCCCAAGACCAGCCCGGTCACCACCAGGAACAGCAACGACATGCCGGTGGACTCAAAGCCGCTCCACGAACGCGTGAGTTCAATGACTGCCGGTCCCCACCAGCGGCTCCTCAAATCCCACGCGACGGCTCGTAATCCTTGATCGTCCTGCTGGCTGGGCAATGCCGCCGGTTGAGTTTCCGCAGGCTTCGCTTCAGCATCGGCTGGCTCGTCACCGTCGGTGTTGTCAGGCGAACGTGGCGGAACGCTATTCCAGAGCGCGTTGTAGGCGTCGTGGTCAGCCGACGGCAGATAGACGCGGCCTTCGTTATGCAGCAGACCGATCAGCAGCAGACCCGTCAGCAGGAGAGCGACGAACACCACGTTGGCGGCTGCGGCCCAGCAGAACGCCACCAGTCCCTTGCCGCGAAACAGGTCGCCGACAGGAAAGACGTTCCGAAAGGCTCCGAGTGCCGAGCTGTCCACGATGCATCTCGCTTGTTGTCGGAAGTGGCTTCGCCGGCTCGACTCCGTTTCAGGCGAGGTCGCGGTCCTCAAAAAGGATAAACGACAGCAGAATCGCGGCTCCGCCGTAAACGACTGAATAACTGAACGCCGTCAGCAGGTAGATCGGCGGAATCAACGGACCCGTCGCGACTGCCGCTGACATGTTGAAGTACTCCAGGTTCGGCAGCACCGTCGCGATCAGCCGTCCCATGAAGTCCACAATCTCGATCTTCAGGACGCCCG
>CAYLTY010000023.1:0-58396 GCA_964386705.1 uncultured Planctomycetaceae bacterium | reverse complement strand
TCGATTTCGAGACGCTGGACGATCTCGACGATTCCGGTGAGTACCTGGACGTAGACCATCCCGCCACCGATGCGGAAGGTGGATCTGCGGACGCCCCGGTTCGAGATCACCACGAAGCCGACGAAGGCTCCAGTCAAGACGATTCCGTCAGCCGCAAGCTGCGGATGCTCGTTCTGACCGATGAGATGGCCGCCGCCTGCGAGCAGGCGTTGGGTTACCACTTTCAGGACCGCCGCAAGCTGGAACATTCGCTGACGCACTCATCCATCGCGCGGACGCGGCTGGATTCGAACGAGCGTCTGGAATTCCTCGGCGACGCCATCATGGGCGCCATCGTCTGCGAGCACCTCTATCACACGTACTCGGAACTCCCCGAAGGCGAACTCACGCGGATCAAGTCGGCCGTTGTGAGCCGTCACACGTGCGCCAAGGTCAGCAAAAAAATGGACCTCGGCCAATTCCTCCTGCTGGGCAAGGGTTTGTCTGTCCGCGAACGAATCCCGAGTTCCATTCTGGCCGCAGCCTTTGAAGCGATCGTCGCAGGAGTCTTTCTGGATGGCGGCTACGATGCTGCCAAGCAGTTTGTAATGCGGTCACTGCTCGACGAAATCGAACGCGTCGCACGTTCCGCGCACGCTCAGAACTTCAAGAGCATGCTGCAGCAGATGGCTCAGAAGATTTTCAGCCAGACACCCGTGTACCGCATGCTGGACGAGAAGGGGCCGGATCACTCGAAGTGCTTCCAGATTTCGGCTGCCGTCGGATCGCGAGTCTTCCCTGCCGCCTGGGGCCCGAGCAAGAAAGAAGCCGAACAAAACGCCGCCCGTAACGCGTTGGAAGAGATCCTGGAATCCAACCTCGACCTGCTCGACTAGCGCGGGCCAGCGGGGATCTGAATCTCCAAACTCTTTGATTTGCGTCCTCAACCAGCGGCGCCTGGCGTTGCACCAATAATCCGCCGGATGGACGGGGCGTCCATACTACGGTTCAATACGACAGACGTCTCAAGCTCACCGAGCAGTGCGCTGAATGCGCCTATGCATCCCGGCGGGTGATTGGTGCGGCGAGAACCGACAAGGCCGAAGGCCGGTCGGGGCGATTTGCTTCAGGCTTTTTCGGACGGAGTCAGCGATGCGATCGCACTTTCACGGGTTTCGAAGTAGGGCCACAGCTTGGTCAGGTTCATCGAGCGGATGACTTCCCGCATGGGGTCCGATGCGTGGCAGAAGCACGCTTGACCGCCACGCTCGCCTACTTTTCGTGCAATCTTCATCAGCGAGCTGATCATGATCGAGCCAATGATTTCAACCTGACTGAAATCAACCACGACATGAATCGACCGGCCGCGCTGGATGAAGTCCAACAGCGCGTTAGTCTCATTGTGTACATCGTTGTAGCGGAAGCCGGTCGCGTCACCCTGGGGTGTGACGACGATCGCCTGATCGTGCTGTTCCACAACGAAGATCTTGTGATTGGTCAGAGTCATCGTCCCAAGTCCTGACGAGCTTTCTAGTTTCAACGATCCAGCGACTCTGCAGTTCGCTCGTGATCGATCAGGCTTCTAACCAAAACTCCGGCTAACAGGTCCACAATGAGCTGAAACACCGCAGGCTTCTCGAACGCTGCGCGCAGCCTGTCCGAGGCTATAACCCCGCGGCCGCGACTATATTCGATCGAAAACCCGGCCTTTCAAAACTTTGGCCGACAACGAGAGTTCAACTGTAGCAACTGCAGCTGACAGAACCGCATAAAAGGAATCCACCAGCTGTTCCGAATCTTTCAGTCGACCGCATAAGGACGACGACCGAACTTTAGCCGACTGCCTGCCTTTTGAGCACCGACCGCTGCAAAAACTGCCAGAGCAGGCCCCACCGGAGCCCGCATGCGGGCATTGGCCCAGTAAACTGAATGCAACATAGTCAAACTGATAATCAGTATCAGCAAGCTGCCCCAGGCAATCGAGCCATTCCGACACGCGCACATCCCGAGCAGGGCTGCCAAGAACAAGACTGCATACCAAGTGCCGATCAAGAGTACGACTGGCCGCGACAAGCCGGAGTCCACCTGCGGCACCAGTGACCACAGCAAACGCTCGCGATGTACAGCAGATCTCAAGAAATGAGCCGGGTGACTCCGGATCCATTCCAGTCCGATGTCTCGTTGAGCGCGATCCCGTCCCACTTCGTCCGTCCGAGCGATACCTCGGCGATCAAGTTCCTGTTCCAACTCCACCTGCCACTTCGTCAGTTTGTCCAGTGACCAAACCTGACCGAACGGCTGACTGACGACGTCCGAGAAGTACGCCGCGTTGTTTCCCAGCACGAGTGTGTAGCCGCCGTGAGTTGTCGTCACGATCGGCTGCCCGAAGACCAGCGAGTTGCGGAGGATCCACGGTGCCATCACCGCGGCCAGCGTCACAGCAAAGACCAGGAACCACTGCCCTGCCGTCCGACCAACAACCCAGGACGAGGTTCTCAACCCGCGGCGAAGCCATTCAGCCGCCAGGGACACCAGCATGAGCAGCCCATAGGCCCACATCGTGGGGCGACAGAGAGCACTAAGTCCGAACAAGGTTCCCGCGACGACTCCGTTACTCGTAGAACGACGCGGATCAGCGATTGACCACAGATAAGCGGTAACGAGCCCCGCCATCAGAACCTCGGTCATCGCCTGCGAGGTGTAATTCAACAACAGCGGATCGACAGCCACTGCCAGCGCTGCGAAACCCGCCACCGCGTCGACCAGGCCGAGACGCCGGGCCAGCTGAAACGTCAGCCAGACCGTCAGACCTCCGCACGCAACGTGCAGCAGACCAATCCCCAACGGGCCAACAGTGCTCAAGCACAGCGCCACCAACCAGGGATACAACGGCGGTCGAAACGCCGTCGGATGCCCGGGCACCGAACAGTACCCATCACCCTGTATGAGACATCTGGCGATGGCCAGATAAGCGTCAGTATCCACGCTGAGTTGATCAAAGCGAAAGGCCAGCACCAGCAGTCGCAATGCCACACCGAAGGCTACAATCCAGCCACAGCGAGTCAGCAACTGTTGCCAGGATCTTAGAACACCCGGCTGCGCTGTAGCAGAAGCTGCTTGAGCAAGATCGTCAGACATGCGTTGCTTTCGCCACTTTGGGGGCTCAATGAATCAGTCTGACTGGACATTTCCAGACGACGCCAGAGCACAGCGACTAGGCCGCCTGACGAACCGGAGCTGACGTCTCCTCTGACTTTGTCTGCACAAGGTCTCGCAGCGCACGGTTCAACACAAGTTGTAGGGCGACTTCGCGGATGATGCAGCTGATCGCGATGGCTGTTGCCGCGCCTTTCAGGCCCTGAATGGGAATCAGCAGCCAGCACGCAAGAGTCATTGAACCAATCGTGACCGCCGTAATCGGTGCCAGCGATTCAGAGCGACGCAAGGCAACCAAAGCCATGTCCAAGACGCCGCCCACGGATTGAATGGCGGTGGCGATCATCACGACCACGAACACATCGTGATAGGGCACGAAGTCATCGCGATAGACCCAACTGAGGATCAACTTGCCGAACAATATTGTTCCGACAACAGCCGCAGCGCCGAAGGCGGCGTACAGCAGACGAACTCGAAACACGAGTTGTCGAAACGCCGTGGCATCGCGTTGCTCGCACAGTTGAGCGAGTCGTGGCGCGATGGCGTGATTCATCGATCGCGAGAACAGCGGTGCGATGGTCGTGATCTGCGAGATGTTGGCATAGATGCCGAACGTTGCGAGCCCGTGATACAGCGAGACGAAGTACCGCGAGATGTTTGGAATCAACGAGACCAGGAACAAGCGGATGCCCAGCGGAATCGTTTTGCGGAATAGCAGCGATAACTGGCCGAAGGAAATCGGGTGACGCCACCAGGTCGATGAGTTCTCGGTGGCCATCAGGATGTTACGTGAGATCCGCAGCTCCAGTGCTAACAGCGTTACGGCACTGCTCGCAATCATCGCGATCAGTGTCGGGACGATTTCGCGCGTCAGAAAGATGCTGCCAGCGAAGACGCCGGCCTGAGTCACCGCTCGCACGACTGTGCAGCGAGAAACCAGATCCAGCCGCTCGTGCCGCTGCATTGCTCCGTAGAAGCAGTCTGCGAACAGATCCAGAAACTTGAGGCACGCCACCAACCCGACGATCAACAAGGCTGACGCCGAATGCTCAGACAGCAACGCGAAGCCGAGTGAGACCACCAGTGCGAACAGGCCGGACATCAGCCTCGCCGCGAAGTATTCCGCGAACGCGAACTCGCGACGTGTTTCAGTCGCCTGAAAGACACGCAGATCCAGCGCGGCGAACATGAACAACGGAGTCGTAATCGTCCAGCCGATCTGGTACTGGCCGGTGACCGTGTCCGACGTCAGCTTGGCGAGCAGACTGCCCACCGAAAACTGCACACCCGCGGCGATGAAGTTCGCGCAGAACTGCCAGGCGAAGTTCGCTCGCAGCGATTGACGCGGGATCTTCACTGTATCGGCGGGTGGCTCAGCCATGGACGACGCGCATTCCTTGCATGGGCAGAGTGAAAACTTCCACTTGCCAAATTGGTGCCCATCGGAGAATACGACCGCTGCGGAAAACACCTCAAGACGAGTGTTGTGCACCGAACGGGGCCACGAACAACTCCCGTTATTCAAGCATCAGACCACCAAAGAGCAGACTCATGCAGGACTTTGAAAAGCTCGGCGTCTTTTATCTGGGCAAGCCCTACGACATCCCCACGCAGGCCGTGGCGGATGAACCGGTCCTCTACGATGCCAAGGATCTGACGACGCATGCAGTCTGCGTCGGTATGACCGGGAGCGGCAAAACCGGTCTGTGCCTGACGCTGCTGGAAGAGGCCGCGATCGACGGCATCCCGGCCATCTGCATCGACCCCAAAGGCGACCTGGGCAACCTGCTGCTCACCTTTCCCGATCTGAAACCGACCGACTTCAAGCCGTGGCTCGATCCTCAGGATGCCGTGCGCAAGGGGCTGTCGCTGGATGAACTCGCGACGCGCACCGCCAAGACGTGGAAGGACGGTTTAGCAACGTGGGGCCAGGACGCGGCCCGCATTCAGCGTTTTCGGGACGCCGTGGACGTGGCGATCTACACCCCCGGCAGTACCGCCGGTCTGCCGCTCACGATTCTGCGATCGTTCACCGCGCCGCCCGAATCAACGCTCCGCAATCCGGAAGCTCTGCGCGAACGCATCAGCGCGGCCGTTGCCGGGCTGTTGGCCTTGATGAGCATTGACGCCGATCCGCTGCGCAGCCGCGAACACATCCTGCTCTCCAACATCCTCGCCGCTGCGTGGAAGGACGGTCGCGACGTGGATCTTGGCAGCCTCATTCGCGAGATCCAGACGCCGCCCTTCCAGAAGGTCGGCTTTCTCGATGTCGAAAGTTTCTATCCAGCGAAAGACCGCTTCGAGTTCGCAATGAGCTTGAACAACCTCGTCGCCTCGCCGGGGTTTCAGGCATGGACTGAAGGCGAACCGCTCGACGTGCAGCGGCTGTTCTACACCGCCGAAGGCAAGCCGCGACTGGTCATTGTCTCGATCGCTCATCTGTCCGATGCCGAGCGCATGTTTTTCGTCACGATCCTGCTCAACGAGATCGTCACCTGGATGCGGGCTCAATCCGGCACGTCCAGCCTGCGAGCGTTGCTCTACATGGATGAGATCTTCGGTTACTTCCCGCCGACCGCGAACCCGCCCAGCAAGACGCCGTTGCTGACGTTGATGAAGCAAGCTCGCGCGTTCGGTCTGGGCGTCGTGCTGGCAACTCAGAACCCCGTCGACATCGACTACAAGGGACTTTCCAACGCGGGAACCTGGTTCCTCGGTCGTTTGCAGACCGAGCGTGACAAGATGCGCGTGCTCGACGGCCTGGAAGGCGCGTCAGCCGCGGCAGGTAAGACATTCAATCGATCAAAGATGGAACAGGTGCTGTCGTCGCTGGGCAATCGCATCTTCCTGATGAACAACGTCCACGAAGACGAGCCTATGGTCTTTCAAACCCGTTGGGCGTTGTCGTTCCTCCGAGGTCCACTGACGCGCGATCAAATTGCGGAATTGATGCAGTCGCGGAAGCTGGAGGCTGTCGCGAGCGGCTCTTCAGTTACATCAAGTAGCTTCAATGCAGCGTCCGCGACTGGCGCTCGGCCCATTCTGCCGCCGGATGTCACCGAGCAATTCCTGCCTCGACGAAGTGACCTCCCGGCGAAGTCGCGGCTTGTCTATCGCCCCGCGCTATTAGGTGAGGCCCGCGTCCACTACGCCTCGACGGCCAACGGCGTTGATCAATGGAGTGATCTCGCATTGCTGCTGCCGATCGATGAAGGCGCGACCGAGTTTCCGTGGGACGACGCTCACGTTTCCGAAGACTGTAGGGTTGAGTGCGAACAGTCGCCGGAACAGGTCGCAGAGTTCGCGACGCTGCCCAGTCTGCTCTCCAAGCCCAAGCAGTATGCCACTCAATCGACCCTGCTGAAGGACCATCTCTACCGCACCAGCAAGCTCACATTGTGGAAGGCTCCGGCCTTGAAGCAGGTCTCCAATCCCGGCGAATCGGAAGGTGACTTCCGCGTGCGGATCTCGCAGTCGAACAAAGAGCGCCGCGATCTGGACGTCGAAAAGCTGCGGGCGAAGTACGCTCCCAAACTGGCGACTGTTCAAGAGCAGATTCGCAAAGCCGGGCAGCGCGTGCAGAAGGAGCAAGAACAGTCTCAAGGGCAGATGATGACGGCAGCGTTGTCCGTCGGAACGTCCATCCTTGGAGCCATGTTTGGCCGCAAGCTGGCCAGCACCGCGAACATCACCCGAGCTGTGAGTTCCGCCAAAGCCGCCAGCAAGGTGATGAACGAGAAAGCGGACGTGAACCGCGCTCAAGAAACAGTGGGAGCCCTGACCGAGAAGCTCAATCAACTCAACGCCGAGTTCGAAGCCGAAGTCGCCAAACTCCAGTCCGCCAGCTTAGCCGAAGCCATCGAATTGCAGGAAATCAGTATCACACTGAAGAAGAGCGATATCACTGTCAGTCGAGTTGTCCTGTTGTGGACTCCCTGGTCCCGTGGCTCTGACGGAACGATACAAGCTCTCTATGAACTCGATTGATACTCTACGTAGCGCCCTAGAAACAGATGGCCCGAACGCCCTCGACAAACAGTCGAGGCCATCCTGCCTGAATGCGAGTCATGGAATGACTCGCCTACGTAGCTCAGTCATACGCATCCCAGAAAATAACTGCGCTACACTGCAACGCAGTTCGGGAGGGCGAGGCTCCTGTCGAGCCGTTTCGAGTGGCTGGTGCGGCTCGGCAGGAGCCTCGCCCTCCCTGATGCACCCTGCGGTTCCGACAAGCCGCGTTACTCTGCAAGACCGTACCAAAACGCGCAGTTGATTTCTGGAATCCGTATCATTCCATGACTGAGATGCCTGCGGCCTGGCAGCCCGCAGTAAGATTGGCGACCACTGCTACCGCTATAGAGATCAAGACGTTGATACCGATAACGCTTCGTTGCGGCCGAGGAGGCTGGCGATGGCGGCGGTGAGTTCGCGCGGGTCGACGGGCTTGGACATGTGCAGCTGAAAACCGGCATGCAACGCTCGCTGGCGGTCTTCGGGGCGGGCAAAGCCGCTCAAGGCGATCGCTGGCAGCTTCTGCACGTGATGGCCGCTTGACCTGAGTTTGCGGATGAACTCGAAGCCATCGTGATCGGGCATGCCCAGATCGCTGAGCAGCAGATGCGGACTGAAGGCGTCAATTGCGGAAAGCGCATGCGTCATCCCATCGGCCGCGTGAATCGTCGCTCCGCACGTCTGCAGGACCCGGCTGAGCATCTGGCGCGCGTCAGAGTTATCTTCGACAACCAGAATCCGCACGCCGTCGAGTCGAACTGCCGCGACAAGGTTGGCCGCTTCTGGATCGGCCGCCCCCAGCATGGCCGGAGCCGACTCATCACGCCGGTTCGTCAGAGACAGTGGCAATCGCACGGAGAACCGGGAACCTTGATCCTTGCCAGCACTTTCCACCGAAATCTGTCCCCCATGCAACTCAACAAGTTGTCTGGCGATGGCCAGCCCCAGTCCGAGGCCTCCGTGAGTGCGTGTCGTCGAGGCATCACCCTGATTGAAGCGATCGAAGATTCGCGGCAGCAACGTTTCATCAATGCCCTGACCGTTATCTGCTACAGAAATCTCGACGTGCGAATTCACGCGGCGCACGGTGACCTCAATCTTGCCTTCCTTGGGCGTGAACTTCACAGCGTTGTTGATCAGGTTCCAAATCACCTGTTGCAACCGCGCCGGATCACCCCAGACCGGCCCAGCACTCGGGTCGAGCAACTTGTTGATGCGAATCCGCTTCGCTTCGGCCGCAGGCAGAATGGTGATCACGGCACCTTCGACCATCGCCGCAGGATCAACAGGCTGGACGTCGAGTCGCAGCTTCCCGGACGTAATCCGGGAGATATCCAGCAGGTCGGCGATCATCTGAGCTTGTGCCTGCGCGTTACGCTCGATGACTGCGTAGGCGTTCTGCGTATCCTCGGGAGACAACCGGCCCATCTTCAGCAGCTGAGCCCAACCGAGAATCGCATGCAGCGGCGTACGCAGTTCGTGAGAGAGCGTCGCCAGGAACTCATCCTTCACCTGATTGGCTCGTTCTGCTTCTTCCCGCGCAGCGCGTTCGCTGATCAACAAGCGCTCGCGATCATCTTCCGCGTGCCTGGCGCGCAAGAATGCCCGGACCGTCGCAATGAGCACCGGCGGCTCAACGGGATGCACCAGATACCCATCGGCACCGGCTTCGAAGCCATGCACCTTGTGGGCATCTTTTACGAAGGTCGCGGACAAGTGGATGATGGGAATCCGAGATGTCTTCTCCTCAGCGCGAACGCGACGGCAGACAGTGAAGCCATCCATATCGGGCAGATTAACGTCGAGAACGATGAGGTCGATGCCTTCAGTGGCGAGGTGCAAGGCTTCACCGCCCGTGCCGGCTTCCAGCACTGTCCAGCCAACGCTGCGCAGCACGTGCGATGTCGAATAACGACCCGCCGGATTGTCATCGACGACTAGAATGCGGACGGAATCATCAGCCATTTGATTCTTTCTGCTCGGCGACACCGGATGCGACGCCAGAGGGTTCCTTGCTCTCCTGGAACCGTAGCGGAAGCGTGACAGTGAACGTGGAACCGACATTGACCTCGCTCGTCATGCCGACATGGCCACCGAGTAACTCCGCTACCTTCTTGCTCAGAGAGAACCCCAGCCCCGTGCCTCGCCAGCGTTTCTGCAAGGGTGAGTCCACCTGCACAAAGTCCTGGAAGATGGCTGCCTGGCTCTCCTTGGAAATGCCAATCCCCGTATCGACTACGGAGAACATTACCAGGTCACCCGGAACGCTGCGCGCTGAAACACGGATCTCTCCGCGTTCAGTAAATTTAATTGCGTTGGAAATATAATTACGCAGTATCTGAGACAACTTTTTGCTATCGGTATAAAGACGAGGCATGCCCCGTGGTTCTTCAAAAATCAGCGTAACCTCGGGGTTCGTCAACAGCGGCTTGAAAATACCGCGCAAAGCCGCAAACAGATCCATCATCTCAAACCACTCAGGAGAGATAGTGATGCGACCGGCCTCGATCTTCGCCAGGTCCAGCAAGTCGTTGACCATGTCAGTCAACTCAACAGCAGAACTCTGAATGAAGTGCAGTTGCTTCTCCTGCTCCGCAGTCAGCGGTCCGTCCATGCAATCCAGCATGATGCGGACGATGCTGCGAATCGAACCCAGGGGAGTCCGGAACTCGTGGCTCATATAGGACAGAAATCGGCTCTTCAGTTCGGTGGCTTCGCGGAGTGCATCCGCCTGCATGTCAAGTTCTGCGTAAAGTGCCACAACACCGTGATTGGTCTCATCCAGTTCCGTACGCAGGGACTCAGTGATTTCAGATTGTTTCTGAAGCTCTTCGCGCAGTGAGTCTCGCTCGCGTCTGAGGAACTCACTGTCTTCGTCAGTCTGCGGGATTGAGTTCATGTCAGACCGCCGTCATCAAAGGGCAGCGAATCACACACACCGTGACGTCGTCCCGACCACGACAGAAGTCGCGGTACAGCACGCTGGCAACAACCGCCGGGTGCCTGTCGATCAGGCCCGGGTAAGCGTCGAACGACCAGCGACCCTGCAAACCGTCAGAGTGCAGAATCAGCAAGGAATCGTGTGAGTAGTCGTAGTCGAATTGTTGCACCTTCCGCACTTCTACGCCGACGGTACCATTGTGAGATACCAGCCCCCGCCCTTTCGTTGATTCTCGCGATCGCAGGCTGCCGGCAATGTTTCCGATCCCCGCAAACTGAACTTTGCCGACTCTTGTGTTTACCTGCGCCACCGCAATCGCTGCACCTCGCGTACCACGCATCGACCGATCTACCGTGGTCAGGAAGCCCGCCGGCGTAGCGAAGCTGTCTCCATCAAAAACCCGAGCAGCGGTAGTAGCGGCATCAGCAGCCTGAGGTCCGTGTCCCAAACCATCTACCACCATAAGCGCAAGCTCTCCATTGCGTTGCGCGAGACGCCAAGTGTCTCCACACAGAGTTTCATGCGGTGCGGGACGATTGATCGCCCCCCAGTCGACTGGCTTGATGAGTGCCGGCAGCGCCTCGGTCATCTTTTGCAGTCGTGCGAGCACAATTGTTCCACTCGGCTGGCTTGAGAAGATATCGAACTGAGTGGCCAAACGCCGAACAGCACCCAGCCCGTTTCCCGGCGTGCCTCCGGTGGAATATCCGTCTTCCAAACACTTGGCGACGTTGACCATTCCCGGTCCCCGATCGATCGCCAGAACCTCCATCCCTGTACTGCCACCAATCGCGTAGGAACGCAGCAGGACCTCTCCGTCTTTCGCATAGCGATGGAGATTGGTGGCCAATTCGCTGGCGATGATTGATACCTTGCCTTGGTCACCTTCATCGAAGCCAGCGGCAGCGGCGAGGCGATTGGCCTCACGGCGCACTTCGCCCGCCTGACTGGCATCAGTGATACCAATGCGGAACTGACAGAACATCATCCCGGAGGGCCTTTCTGATCACTTCCAGCGAGCTATTGTCACGCGAGTGCCTTGGCCCGGTTGGCTTTCGATCTCAAACTCATTCACTAATCGTTTGGAGCCGGAAAGTCCCATTCCAAGGCCGGCGCCTGAAGTCCATCCGTCAGTCATTGCCTGCTCGATGTTCGGGATGCCAGGTCCCTGATCGACAAAGGACAGTCTTAGTCCCTTTCGCATTCCATCCGCCAGCAGCTCCCAGTGAACTTCGCCACCGCCGCCATACACCACGGTGTTGCGTGCCAGCTCACTGGCAGCCGTCACAATCTTCGTCTGGTCCACCAGGCTGAAGGATTGCTGCTGCGCCAGCTTGCGCACCATCTGGCGGACATGCACAATGTCTAGCTCAGTGCGAACCGGCAATGTGTCACTCTGCGTCACAGCCATGGTCCGCCTCCTCACCATCCTGTCTGCTGCGGAGATAGTTCATACCACGCTCGACATCCAGAGCCGTTTTCACTCCGACGAGTGACAGCCCTAATTCGACGAGTGTGATGGCGACAGCAGGTTGCATACCGACGACAACCGTATCGGCGTCCAGAATACGGGCCATCCCTGAAATCTGAGCAATCATGCGCCCAATGAATGAATCGACCATTTCCAGCGCGGAAATGTCGATCAGCACTCCTTTGGCCCCCGTCAGCGAAATTTTTTCAGTGAGGTCATCCTGAAGAGTGAGAGCGAGCTGGTCATGCATCTCGACTTGAATGGTCACCAACAAAAACTCGCCCATTTTCAAAATGGGAATGCGATCCATAAAACTTAGGCCCTATACGAATTGCCTGCCTTGGTGATAGCGAAACCGGTGCGTTTGAGAGCGATCGCCAGTGCGTCAGCCAGTGAGGCCTTGGTCGTAATGCCCTGCAGATCGACGCCCAGATGCACAATCGTCTGAGCAATCTGCGGGCGGATGCCACTGATAATGCAATCCGCGCCCATCAGTCGGATAGCGGTCACGGTTTTCATGAGATGCTGCGCGACGAGGGTATCAACCGTCGGCACGCCCGTAATATCAATAATGGCGATCTCGGAACCCGTTTCCACAATTCTCTGCAGCAGCGATTCCATGACGACTTGCGTGCGGCTGCTATCAAGCGTGCCAATCATGGGCAGGGCCAGAATTCCGTCCCAGATCTTCACCACCGGAGTTGACAGCTCCAACATCTCTTCCTGCTGCCGAGAGATGATTTCTTCGCGGGTCTTCTGAAAGGACCTGACCGTCAACATCGCCATGCTGTCGATTAACTGAGTTGCTAGCCAGGTTTCGTCTGCCAGAGCCTCGGCATTCTTTCCCACTTCAGCACGCAGGCGTGAGAAGAACGGCTTCTTGAACGAGAAGATGAATGTCGCAGTTTCGTCAGATGTGAAACCCTGCAGAGCACGCGATCTCGATATGCCGTCCAGAAACTCTCGGACGCCGGACCAATCAGCGCTGTGAAGATTGCTGTTGGGCTTTTGAGCAGCCTGTTGCAGCAGAGAAATGAAGTCCTTGGCTTGAGCAAACAGTTCGGATTCGGGAATCCGCGATTCGGCCCCCGATCCGGATGCTTTCAGCTCCTTGATCCATTCCGCAACAAGTTCGTCTTCATGCTGCTTCAGGATCTCAGGAACACGCGTCTGAACTTTGGCCATAGTTTTCTAATTCGTTGAAGAACAAATCGGACAGGCGACCCGAACCACAAATCGCTGAAAAAAGCTGAGCATTTCATTCCCTACGAGGGAACTTCACGCTGGCGGCTCAAACACCATTCGCCTGCGCGCAGGGAACTGTCATCCTGCGTGAAATTCCTCGGCATCTCAGGTTAAGGATGTCTATGTCATTTGCCATTGCGCCACGTCGGAATGAGGCGGCGCAGCGGTAAGGCGCGAGGCAACGGTGTCCAGAGGCGAACTGTGGCGTTCGCCTCGGCACTATCGAGCGTGAATGAACGTGATCACAGGAGCTGCGTTCACATCACTGCCTGGAACTCGTGGCGACGAACTCGCTGAGCGTTTCTATGTTCTTGCTGAACACATCGCTCGAGATATAGCGAAAAGATGCTGCAAACTTTGGCTGTCCGACGAGGCGTTCCCCCGCGAAGGTGGAAACCCAGCGGCCTTCGTCGTCCAGGTCTTTCACAATCATCCGCACGTTGGCTTCCAGATCCGAGGATGACTTGGCAGCCTGGGGCTTAATGCCGTTCTTCGCGTCGGTGTAGGCCTTCTCAATCTGGTCGAAGCGAGCGGACTGTTTCCAGCCATAGTGACTCGGCGCCGCGGAATCGTCGTAGGTCAGTTTGTAGTTTTCATCCATGTAGAGCGGCTTGTTGGTTTTGAATTCGTAATACCGGGCAACACGACCGTCCGGCAGCAGACACTTCTTGTAGTAAGCCAGCGCCTTGGGAACTGGCTCCAGATACTTCTTGTCACCGGTGTAGTAGTAAATCTTGATCAGCGTCTCCATGACATCTTGAGCCTCCCAGGCCGTAATGGCTGGCGGCTCAAACTTACGAGCCCAAATCGGCACCATGTCATAATTATACTGCTGACACCAGCCAGGCTGAGGATCCGGCATCTGTGCCGAAATCAGGAAGTCACCCAGCTTCGCCAAAGCGGCTTTGTACTTGTCATCCTTGTAGACTCCGTGAGCTTCGATGAGCACATTCGACACGGTACCGGCCAGACCATCGTTCAGGGTGTAGTAGTCCCAATAGTTCTTCAGCCGCCCCTCAGTTTTCCAGTCATAGTCGGGATACTTTGCCTTCGCGACCGGTTGGGGCTTCACGGGGGCTCGCCAGATTTGAGGAAAAGCTCCGATCGGAAACTGAGCCTTCAGCAAGGCGCTCAAGCCTTGAGTTGACGCCTCGTGAATCTTCTTATGCTCCAGGTCTAGCGCACGATCAACGCGTGTCAGCATGATCAAGGCGGACTGTGTCTGCCCGTCATCCAGTGAGGATGTGTCCTTGCCGTCACGGTACGGTACGGTCCGCTCACCCTTTTCAAAGCGAATGGTTTGAGTCCACCCGCCCGACTGCAGTTGCCCGTATGCCAGCGCTTCTCCGGCTTCGCGGGCAGCATCGAGGTAGTACTTATCACCCGTGGCTTCATAGGCCTTGAGGTATGCCATGCCAACTGTGGGTGTTCCTGGAGGCTGCACAAAAACAGTGTCCGGCGTGGCTTTGCCTTCGCCCCAGCGCTGCTGCAGATCAACGCTGTAGTAGTAAACGTAACCGCCGCGAGTGGCGACTTTGGAACGATAGAACGTTGCAGCCTTCTTCAAAGCCTGCTGCACCTGATCTTTTAGCTGCGGGTCCGCGGCGTCTGCGCCTGCCGTAACGAAGGTGAACATGCAGGTCCAGCAGACCAACATTCGAAACACGCACGCGAACGCTTGAGGTTTCATCACCATCTCCAGCGAAAGCTTTCCGAAACGCAGCATTAACGGTCGATTGCCCTTCTAGAAGACCGCCGTCGCCTTGAAAAGCGAGGGGCAGTTCAACAATGGGCGTCGCGGCGCTCGCCATCTGCCAGAATTCTCGAATAAGCCGGGAAGAATGCAGATCCCGCCACGTTCCCTGAAACGAACAGTGACGGTTGAACTCGCAAGTCTGCTGAGTCTCGTCACCCCGCTTACACCGCCTGTCACAGGGGACTCAATCATGGGCCAGACCACTTGTTACGTGAGACTGATTCCGGACGCTCAAGCACTGCTGATTTCGCTGAAGCCGGGCACCTACGGGTCGCTCGAAACAGAGCTGATCGACCGGCTCTCTGCTGAACTGACCAGCCTGCGACGCATCACGACCGTAGACGACATCATCATCGACCTGTCGGCAGTGACGCTGGGTGGCTCGCGGCTCTTGAGCTCACTGGTCAACTTCCGCCAGGAGTTGCTGCTGATCGGCAAGCGGCTGACGGTCTGCGGCGACGAACGCGGTGTCGTCCGGCGGTCCGGTCTGGCCGATCTGCTGAACCTGCAGGCCGACTTCGGAATGGCGCTGATGCACTGCGCGTCCGAGCAAGGGCTGGTGCTGATCTAAGCAGGATCGATGGCCGGCTATTCCGACGGACTGCTGCGGCCCCAGTTGAGATGGGAATAGATGCCGGTTTCGAGTTCATGAACTCGAGCCTGCTCTTCCTGAGTGAGAGCCGCAATCGGAGCCACTGTTCCAAGCGATACGGCAATCGCCTGTCCGAGTTCGCTCCGCAGCGAATCGGGCAATTCGGCAGACGGCTCAAGGTCCAGGATGCCGGGTAGAGACTCGGCAAATCGTGACCGCTTCAGCAACAGACTGCCGTGCTGCAGAACACTCCCTCGACGCCGACGCTGAGCACTGCCGACGACTTTATGTGCGCCCATCACAATGTCGTTGCGGTCGCCGCGACTGAAGCACAGAAACGGCTCCTGACCACCTTTGTGATCGACGCCGCGCATGGCGGCCCTCACGTTGCAACGCTCTAGCACCGTCAGGATCGCGCGGTGAGCGATCTGATAAAGCTCGCTCGGCCTTTCCGCCAGCGGATGATTAGCGCCCAAGGCGAATGAGTAGGTGACCTCGTGATGATGCAGAATCGCCCCGCCGCCGGAGAGCCGCCGCACGGTGGGTAAACTCGCCAGTTCCGGCGCTCGCGGTTCATCCGCCGCCTGGAAGTAGCCGAGAGACGTTGTGGCTGTGTTCCAGCCGTAGACTCGCACTGTGCACACGCTCGCGTTCAGAGCAGATTCGAGCAGGCATTCATCAATCGCCATGTTGCGGGCACCGAGCTCGTCGTGCTGCTCGACCAGCAGGCGGATCGTCTGGACATCAGCCATGCTGCCCGTCCTGCTTCACACTCGACTGGCGCAGCTCCCACTCGGCTTTGGTGATCTCATAGATCAGGACGCGTTTGCCGAAGAGGTCAGCCTCGCCCGCCAGTCGCTCACCAATGCGCGTGGCAACCTGAATCGAGGCCGCGTTGTCGGGATGAATGATGCTTGATACCGCATCCCGCCGCATGGCCGTGAAGGCGTACTTCAGAGCTGCGTTGGCCGCCTCTGTGGCAAAGCCCTTACGCCAGTGCTGCGGATGCAGCGTCCAGCCGACTTCAAAGCGGGGCCAATCCGGAGGATTGAAGAAGCCACAGCGCCCCACCAGTTGTTGAGTCGCCTTCTCTTCCATCGCCCAGAAGCCGTAGCCGCGCAACTGCCAGTGCCCCAGCCATGACGCCATCGCACGCCAGGCATTGCAGCGATTGATCGGCTGACCATCGCCGACGTAACGCATCACATTCGGATCGGCACTCCATTCAGCGACCGTCGTGATGTCGGAATCGCGGAACATTCGCAGCAGCAATCGATCGGTTTCGAGAGTGACCATGTCCGCAGATTCAATGGTTTGAGGATCAACAGGTGCCGGGCGACGGCCCGCGTTCGGGAGAACTTTCCAAGGAATGCTATCCCAAAGTGGGGTGCGTTTGGCATGATGTCGTGTCTATCGACGCTCGCCAGAACGGTGTGGTTCGGTTGGAAGAGCATTTGCGAAGGAGCAGTTGCATGCTGCGCTTACTGAAGATGCTGACGCCCTCGTTGAGGAATCGATCCCTGTGGGCTGCCGGTGTGACGCTGGGCGTCATGTTGGCAGTGATGGGCTTCCTCAGCCAGTTCAGCGAGAATTCGCACGCTCAGTTCGGCCGACGCGGACGTCCGTTTCAAGGCATGCCCGCCGACCGCAACGGCGTTCCGACCTGGGACGTCGACCCGCACTTCAAGTCCGACGTCTTTACGTTCGTTCGTATCAAATACAATTCGTACGGCGGTTGGGGCAAATGGGCGACGGACTTCCCCGATGCCGAGCTGAACTTCTCCTGGCGTCTGCAGCAGTTGACGTCCATGAAGGTCGATCCGAACGGCCGCATCATGGAGCTGACCGATCCCGAACTGTTCAACTTCCCGTTCATCTACATCATCGAACCCGGCCATCTGTCCTTTACGGACGCCGAAGTGACGGCTCTGCGGCGATACTTGCTCAACGGCGGCTTCCTGATGGTGGATGACTTCTGGGGCGAAGCCGAATGGATCAACTTCGCGGAAGAAATGAAGCGAGTTTTCCCGGACCGTGAGCCGCAGGAACTGCCACTCGAACATCCGATCTTTCATTGTGTGTACGACCTGAAAGAGAAGCCGCAGATTCCCAGCATTGGTGTCGCTCAGCACTTTCGCGGTCAGGGGATTACCTGGGAGCGCGATGATGCTCGCGAAGTGCACTACAAGGGGATATTCGACGACAAAGGCCGCATGATGGCCCTCATCTGTCACAACACCGACCTTGGCGATGGCTGGGAACGCGAGGGTGAAGACCCGTGGTACTTCCGCGAGTTCTCTGAGAAGAAGTGCTATCCGTTGGGCATCAACATTATCTTCTACGCGATGACGCATTGAGTTTGTCCGCCAATCGAGTAATCGTTCATGGGTTTGTTTGATCGCGTTGAGGCACAGAACATGGAGCAGGCGAAGCCGCTCGCCGCTCGCATGCGTCCCCGCACGCTGGATGAGTTTGCCGGACAGCAACACTTCATCGGCGAAGGCAAATTACTGAGACGGATCCTGGCGGCGGACCGTTTATCGTCGGTCATCTTCTATGGCCCTCCCGGCACCGGCAAAACGTCGCTGGCCGAACTCATCGCCACTCAAACCAAGAGCGTCTTCGCGCGGCTCAATGCAGCGTCGGCAGGAGTCAAAGAACTCCGCACGCTGCTGGATGAAGCTCGCAATCGGCTGGCGACTCAAGAGAAACGCACGCTGCTGTTCATCGACGAGTTGCATCATTTCAACCGCACTCAACAGGACGTGATGCTGCCCGATGTGGAGTCTGGCGTCGTGCGTCTGATTGGAGCGACAACGGAGAACCCGTTCTTCGCGCTCGTCTCTCCGCTGATCAGTCGTAGCCAGGTTTTCGAATTCAAACCGATCCCGCCCTCCGAGATTCGCAAGGTCATGGAGCGAGCCTTGGGGGACTTCGTGCGCGGACTGGCGTCGCGCAAAGTCACCGCGACGGATGAGGCACTGGATTTCCTGGCTGATGTCTCTGACGGCGACGTCCGCCGCGCGCTGACTGCTCTTGAAATCGCCGCGATGTCCGTGCCTGCCGCTGGCGAGATCAATCTGGAAGTGGCTCAGGAATCCATCCAGAAGAAAGCCGTCCGCTACGACGACGATGTGCATTACGACGCCGCCAGCGCACTCATCAAGAGTATGCGTGGCAGCGATCCCGATGCCGCCGTGTACTGGCTCGCCCGCATGCTGGAAGCCGGCGAAGACCCGCGTTTTCTGGCTCGACGGATCGTCATCGCGGCGTCTGAAGATGTCGGCAACGCAGACCCGCAGGCGCTGATGGTGGCTCAAGCAGCAGCACAAGCGACACTGTTCGTCGGCATGCCGGAATGCCGCATCATCCTGTCGCAAGCGGTGATCTATGTGGCACTGGCACCGAAGTCGAACGCGTCCTACGTCGCCATTGATGAAGCCCTGAACGACGTTCGCCAGCACGCCGTCCTGCCTGTGCCCGCTCACTTGCAGGACTCGCACTACAAAGGTGCCCAGAAACTCGGCCACGGTGAAGGGTATCAGTACGCGCACGATTCCAAAGACGGCTGGGTCAATCAGGACTATCTCGGCGTTGACCGTTCCTACTACCGCCCCGTCGAACGCGGCTTCGAAGTAAAGCTCAAACAACGCCTCGAAGTCTTCAAGTCCCGCCGCACCGGCGGTGGTTCGCCCTCAGAACCGCAGGCTGAGTGACCATAACCCCGGAGTGCTCCGCCTAACCGGAGCACTCCATCGTTCAAAGCCAGGGGATGCTGCCAGCAGAAGTTTCATTTGGCTCCGTGTTGTGTCAGAAGATCAGCTAAATCGGCGCGGCCATGGCGGTTCGCCCAAGCCAACGGCGTCGCCCAAGGGAGATCGTCGGGCAAGTTCGTTCGAGCGCCGCGTTTCAGCAGGAACTCGATCATGCTTCGATGGCGTTCTCCCTGTTCAGCGTCCTCAGCCGTTGCAGCAGCACGAATCGCCGCTGCCAGCGGGGTTCCCTGAAACTGAATCTCCCTCGCGTTGATGTCGGCTCCTGCGTCCAGAAGCGCTTCGGCAACAGGCCGATTGGCAGTATCGGCACACGCATGCAGGAAAGTATTACCAAGCCAGTCCGTGACGTTCGGATCCAGCCCTCGGACCAGCAGCAGGCGAATCACCGCCAGCGACTTGGGGTGCGCCACCACGGCCTCGGCATCCAATTGTTCCAGAGCCCCAGGCTCCGCATCCAGATACATCTCCAGCAGATCCAGCTTGCCAGTCCGCAAAACGTTGCCGGCGAACTCTTCATGCTTCACGACTTGGTGTTTGTCGACGATAGCCTGCTTCATTTGCGTCGAGTTCATCGCATACGGTGGCTGATACGCACCGTGCTGTTTCAGCAATTGCTGCATGGGCTTGGCTCGATCACCGTGATACACCTCGCAGATCGTGAGACAGCAGCCCGAGGAATCCGCCCCGGCATTCGGATTCGCACCATGCTCAAGCAGCAGTTGCGCCATCTCAAGATCGTTGCGCTGACAAGCGTTGAAGAGTGCCAGTCCGTCGGGAGCCCCGACCTCCGCCATGTTCGGATCAGCTCCCTGTTCCAGTAGCAGGCGAACGATATGTGTATGGCCCGAGCCAGCAGCGTAGGACAAGGCGCTCGAACCGGCAGAATCCAGGCGTTTGGCCGCTTCAGGGGCTTTTCGTAGCAACTGCTCCACTCGTTCCTGGTCGCCAACAGCAGCCGAGATAGAGAGCGAATAGGCCGCACCGTTCGCCAGCAAGTAGCCGACCATCACCGAAGTGTCTCGCAGCGAAGGGTGCGATCGGCCGCGTGTGGCGCGATACCAGTAATCGGTGCCGCCTAATGCGAGCATCGCCGGAGTATTCCCATCGGCGCGTTCGGCATTGATCGGCGTACCCTGCTTGATGAACTGTTCCATCAGCGGCAATTGCCGGGTGATTATACTCCAGTGCAACGGATTGTTACCTAGTGCGTCGCTCGCTTGAACCAGTTCCGGTTTGCGTCGCAGAACGGCCCTGACCTTGCGGGCATCCCGGGCGATGATGGCTTCCTTCAATGGCTCAAACTCGGGCGAGTAATTAAACCGTTTTTGCATCGTCTTCACGAGTAGCGATTCAATCGGGCCATCACCTCTCTGCTGCGCTGCCAGTAGTAATTTGGGCCAGGAATCGTAGGTATAGACCGACTGCCCCGGATCGGTGCCTGCATCGAGAAGCAATTTGACAAGGTCGGCATGGCCGCCAAAAACCGCCATGTGAATGGGCAAGCGATACCAGAGCTGCGCATTCACCAGACGGTGGTCCTTCGCAAGCAGTGCTTTCACGCTGGCGATGTCTCCGCGTCCGCACGCTTCAAACAATACCCACTTGTCATCCCGAACCGATTCATTCGTCTTCGTTGCCGAGGCCTGAGCGGACTTATGAGAAACAGGTTTGCGAGCTTTTGATGTCATAATTCCTCAGACCGACAGATGAACCGGCTATCAATGTTGCAGCAACTCGAAGAAGCCGTCAGTAAGTGCCCTTCGCTTGTACTGCTTAATCGCGACGTCCTGATTAGGACGTTAACGATAGTGCTCTGCAGGCTCGCCGCCGTTCGGAGTGGCGAGTGCCCTCAGCACGGCTGGGTCAACGTTCGGATTCACGTTCCGCGTGGAACCATCGCCCATGAGAAAGATCGCTGCGGGACTTCCCGGCGCGCCGCCGAAGCCATCCGGGGAGCGATTAATACCCAGCATCGGATCTCGCATGCCGTCCGTTGAACCCCACGGTTTGAAGTTTCCGCGAGCCGTTCCGAAGAAAATTGTATTTCCGGCACCATCGTGAATGTCATTCAGAGAGAGACCGCGGACTCCATAAAATTTTGTCTCCTCGGGTTGATAACGATGCACCGGGAAGACATGCACATTGGCCGCGAAATGATTCAGGCCATAGCCATCTCTATCAAACAGTCGACCGGGCATGGCTGGATTCACGAAATCATGAACCTGGCAACGAAAGAGTCGGTCGTTAGGAGGCTGATTCCAAGGCCGCCCGAAATCGACTCCCTCCGGCCCGACGGATAAGAAAGCTGCCAAAAGTATCGGCCATCCATGGAGCGGTTCACCTGTCGCAGATTCAGTTCGCCCTACAGGAAAACCGTTGTAGCTCTCTTCGTAACCGACGGCTCCGATTCCTATCTGGCGGAGGGTGTTTCGACCCTGCTGTGTCAGGGCACTCGCTCGCAGGGCGGTGACGGGCATTAGAATCGAATCATCATCATCCAAGTGCAGGCTCGGAGCGGTTCTGCTTGAAGTCAACCAGATGATCTGATGCGCTGCGCCGACCATCGCCGTGCCCAGCCCGAATGCCACGACGACCAAGGCTACGACGCAGCATGTTTGCCAGAACGACCAGTCTGGCCGACGCCACTGCCCTGCGGGCAGCCAACTCGCTATCCACCGTCCGGTCAGATGAGTGCAACAAATAAACCCGGCAAACGCGATGCAGCCTGCGACAACTGAGGGAACGTCGACGGTCATTCGCGGAATGGCTCTCGGCAGGAAGAAGAGCCACCCGAACGCCAAGTCTTCTCCATAGCCCAAGCCAAACAGCAGCACCGCCGCTACCAGGGCACACAGAAAAACTGTTACCCAAATCAGAAGTTTCGCAACGACTACTCCAGCCAGATCCGGGGGAAGCTCGGAATTCACGGGGTTAGTCGTCATCGCGCACGGCCTTGATCAAATTGCTACAGAATGACTGCTGCCAAGCGAACGATCTGAGCTGACTAATAAGATCAGGGCGAATGCCCTGCGGTAGAATTCTGCGATGAGGTCGCGTCAGTGTTTGACGCGGCTTCGTTTTCGAGCTGATACGTCCAGCCGGATTTACGCCATGCACCGGGCGTCATCAACTCGCGGGCTCCGCTGATCATTGTCAGCACGACCATGAACAGGCAGCCCCACAGCAGCGACAGACTGAGTGCCCGGCGATAGCTCAAACGCGGCAGAAACGGAAAGTCACCTCGAGCCGCGTTCCAGATCACTTGCAGGAACTTGGTTCCCATCAGAAACGCGAACACAAAGAACGACAGCGTCTGCAGCTGCCAGTGCGTCGCCATGTTGCCGTCTGAACCGTTCGCGGCCGGCCCTCGCTCTGCGTTCCAACCCGTCGGCAGTAGAGCTGGCATACCGCACTGGGCTGAGTCGCAGACACCCATCAACAACAGCAGCAAGCCGATGACAAGCCGAGTTCTCATGATGAGAGCCTTGATGAATGAGCGGTATATGAGTCGCAAAGACAACCGCGGAGTCAATTGTCTGTTGAGCGCGAGCGTGGTTGGAATCGAGGACGAAGGATCGTGATCGCCCCTCACCCCCAGCCCCTCTCCCCGCACGCGGGGCGAGGGGAGCGATGATAATCACCCGGTCCAGCCGAGCGCGACTATTTTATGCACAGCGTATTATTTCTTCTTCACATCGCCTTTCGGACGCAGGTCCATGCGGCAATCGGACTCAGGATCGGTCGCTTCGCCAGTCTTGTCGACGGGATGCGTGAAGAGATAGAGCCAGACCTCTTCATGAATGAATTTGCCTTGCGCGTCTTTCACGGCGGCTCCGCCAGGCAGTGAGGCGTTGTGGGCTCGGTTGGCATCGTTCTTCACGTCAGCAGCGGTGATCAGCCGGCGCGAGTTCCCAAACGGCGACTTCATCTGATCGACATCCACCAGCGGGCCGTGTTTGTGCATACCCAGCAGCAGCCACGAACGACAGTAATGGTCGCCGCTCCAGCCGCCGTCCAGCACGTGAGTGAAGCCGAAGAAGCGATTGGACGGCGTCGCCGACGGCAGGCCTTGCCACGTTTCGTAGTTGTCACGCGGGCCGGACAACATGACGACGCGATCCACCTTCTGATGAATTGCAAACCGCGCGGCGGTCGTCGAACCGTGCGATATGCCAGCCATGATGACATCGTCCCAACGCAGATCTTTGCCGTCGGCGGTCAGGAAGTAATTCCATTTCCCCTGCGGGTTGTTCTTGGCCAGCCATTTGACGAACTGCACCGATCGCTCGGCCATACCATCGGGCTTCGGGATGACGATCGCGTCTGAAAAATCCTCACCGGTCGCGGCTTCCAGGCGAATCTTGCCGAGATATTTGTCGTCGGCTGGCGGCGGCTCTTTGTTGAGCTTGCCAAACCAGCCATTTGCATAGTGCACTTGAATCGAATGCAAGCCATAGCCGGAGAGACGTTCGAAGAGCGGCCCGCTGTGGCCCATCAACCAGATCACCAGCTTGCCGCGTGGAGCGACCCGAGTGTCTACGAAAGCATTTTGCTGATCCGTCGGCTTGCCATCTTTCTGAAAGACAAACCCGATCTCGGGATGCTCTTTAGCTCGGGAATCGATCTCGCTCGCTCGAGCTTTCAATTCGTAGCGCTTGGGCTGCGGGTCGTTAAACTTCAATGGCGGAGCGGCGTGGCTGCTTGATGCAGACATTCCCAGCCATGCCCACAATGAAAGCATGAGGCAAGTCATCAGTCGGCGGATCATCGAAGGTATCTCCCGGTCGAAATTGAAAGCGTGAATCGATGAAATCAGACGCGCAGGCGAGGTTTCGTCAATTGGCAGACAAGACTGTGGCACACTCGTTGAGGTGAACGCTAACCTCGCGGCTGCTTGCCGGGAAACGTGATCGGTTGAGACTTATGACGAGCTCGATATTCAACATGGAACAGACCACCATGAGGACGCACAGCTGGTGCACACTCATTGCAGTTCTCCTCTGCTTGAGCAGCGGAGCGGCAGCGCGAGCCGACAAGTTCGTCTACCGCAATGAAGCCAGCCAGGAAGTCGAAGTCGAAGCCCGGCTGTACGCGACGGGTCAGGGACTGATGGCTCTGGAAAAAGCAGACGGATCAATCGATTTGGTCCCCGAAGCGGCAATCAAGCAACGTCTACCCGGCAGCGACCCTAAACCGACCACTGGTTCGGAGATGTTGAAGAAGCTCGAAGACCAGTTCGGCAAGGAAAACTTTCGCGGCATTGTCTCCGACCCCTATGTGGTGGGCGTCGTGCTGATGGCTCCGTTGCCCAAGTCGTCTGAGAAGCGCGTCGAGATGGCGTTGAAGAAATCAGCCACCTACCTGAAGTCGATCGAGACCACGTTCGCGACTTTTGCCAAGCAGTTCAAAGTTACTCCCACGAAGTCGCGCTTTCCGCTGGTGGTGCTGATCTTCGAGACGGACGAAATCTTCGAGGACTTCACGACCAAGCAGACGGGCGGAAAAGGGCTGTCCGCGGGCAACATCTCGGGCTTCTACTCGCAGCTGACGAACGGGCTCTACATTCGCATGAGTGAATGCCACACGTTTGCGACTCCGCTGCACGAAGCGATCCATCAGCAGTGCTTCAATACGGGCGTGCTGCCTCGCCTGGCTCCGCTGCCCAAATGGTTTGTCGAGGGTATGGCTACGGGTTTTGAAGGCAGCGGTGAGAAAGTCAAAGCGGACCCGACCAAGCTCAATCAGTCCTATGCCAAGTCCATTGCGATGAGCAATCGCATCCCCGGTGACCTCGATTGGGACGATATCAGCATGTACGACGCCGCATTCGTGGGCGACATCTTTGCGGGTGAGGCTTACTTCCACGCCTGGAGCATGCACTGGCTGCTGGTCACCAAGTACAAGGACAAGTATTCCAGCTTCCTGAAGTCGATGTCCGCATTGGAGCCGCTGTCAGATCGCAAGCCCGAAGATCATGCCAAGGCGTTCGAAGCAGCCTTCGCCAAACGACCAGTGCAGGTTCAGCGTGAGTTCATCCCCGCCTTCGACGCCGCGATCAAACGTGAGCGTTTCACTCCCAGCCGCGACGACCTGCCCGGCGTGATTAGCAAGCAGATGAATCTGGCAGCTGTGGACGTCACTGCCGAAAGCAATGGATCGGTGGTGGCCGTGGCAGGTGCATTGAAAAACATCTCACCGATTCGTGAGATGGCTTACTACGTGACCGTGCACACAGACACGGGTGCCTACTGCGACTGGTTCTTTCCGAAGGTGATTATCGGTGGGACCAAACAACTGCAGCAGCAGGCAATGACCAAAGTCCTTCCTGGGGGAATCGGCGGTCCCGGGCGCACGTTCGCGGTGCGTGTGAAAGCCGCCCCGGCGGACAGTCGCGAAGCTGCGTTGTGGGCCAGCGGACAGTTGCCCGTACCATCCATTCGCCTTAACCCAGGACGCTGAACCGTGTGGCCAGCAATCGGTGGATGCGTCCTGATGGCGGCAGCTTGTGGTCTCGCACCTTTGGCGGGCGACGAACTGTATCGCGATGGCCTGAACTTCATGGAAGCCGACTTCCGTGACAAGCTGCGGTCGTTGCGAATGAACGCTCGGCATGTCCGCAAATGGCTGATCGGCTGGTCTATTTTCATCCTGCTATGTTTCTTCGGTCTGACCATCGTGGCCGGGTCGTTGCCGATCGCAATTCTGGTCTCAACGCTGCTGGGAGCGTTTCCGTGGTACCTGCTGCGGCGCATGGCAGAGAATCGCAGGAACAAGATCGAGGACCAGATGGCCGATGCCATGGTCGCCTTGGCCAGCGCGATCAAGGCGGGTCTGTCGCTGGCGCAATCACTTGAGATTCTGGCTCAGCAATGTCCCCCGCCGATCTCGCAAGAGTTCCGGCAGATGATCGGAGAGTATCAACTCGGCAAGCCACTGGAGCGTTGTCTGGCGGAAACCAAGCAACGCCTGAGAAGCGAAAACTTCGCGCTCTTCGCGGCGGCGATGGAGGCCAGTCGCGAAAGTGGCGGTCGACTGAACGAAACCGTTGACCGCATCGCGCATTCGGTCAGAGAACTGCAGCGTCTGGAACGCAAGATCCGATCGGAAACCGCTCAAGCCAGAACATCAGCTTTGTACATGTCATTGGCGCCGTTCTTCATCCTGGCGCTGTACTACTTCTTCCTGGATCCGACGAATACCGAACGGCTTTTCACAACGTTCCTCGGGCAAGTCATGCTGATGATCGCCGTCGTTTTTGACATTGTCGCCTACTTCTGGGCTCGCAGGATTCTGACACCCGAGATCTGAGGTAGTTGACTTCTCACTGGATTCTCGATGAGCGATTCACACTCGACGGAGCCAGACCCGATGCCACCAATCATCAGTCGCGAGATCAATCGCCGCGGTGCCATTCAGCTGGGAGTGCTCAGCGCGGGAGGACTGATCTTCCCACAACTGGCGTCGCGCGATGTGCGAGCGGATGGCGGGGCAAAGCCCACCGAAGGCGGCGCGAAGGCTGATCAACCTGCGCGACCGTTCCGGGTCATTGGCTACCTGCCGGACTACCGGCTCGCAGGCTTCGAAGAAACCTCAGCGGACTTCGTGACCGATATCATTGTGTTCTCGGCGGAACCCGAAGCGTCCGGGAAATTGAACACGCGACGATTGCCTGCCGAGCAGCTGAACCGCCTCAAGCAGATCAAGCAGCGTACCCGCGTAGGGCTACTATTGTGTGTCGGAGGCTGGGAACGATCGCGCGAGTTCCCCGCGATTGCCGCGTCGACAGCAACACGGCAAAGATTCGTACAGGAGGCGATTCGCTTTTGCCTCGATCAGCGTTTCGACGGCATCGACATCGACTGGGAACATCCCGCCAACGCGACTGAGCAGCAGAACTACGCGTTACTGTTGCAGGACCTGAAAGCTGGCTTTCAGGAGCATGCCTTGTCGCTCTCAGTGACGATGGCCGCGTGGCAGCAACTGCCAGAAGCTGGATTCAAAGCAGTCGATGCGGTGCACATCATGGCCTATGACCATCAGGGTCAGCATTCGACACTCGATGGCGCGAAGCGGGACGTGCAGTCGCTACGTGACCGTAACGTTCCTGCCGAGAAGCTCGTGCTCGGCCTGCCGTTTTACGGTCGCGGAGTCACGAAGCCGGATCGAGTTCTCACCTATGCCGAGATCCAGCAGAAGCATGCTCCAACGCCTGATAAAGACGAAGTGGATGGCGTGTACTTCAACGGCCCGCAGACGCTGACTCGCAAGGTGGAGTACACGCGTCAATCCGGGTTGCAGGGAGTCATGATCTGGGAACTGGGGCAGGACGTTCCCCGTCAGCACACCTTGCTGCGAGCTATCCATCAAGCCGCACTCGGTACTCGTTGATGGCGGTCATCGGGCAGTGGCACTAGGTCCGATACCACATTCGTTGAAGAGTTGCTCCCAGCGTTGAAAGTGCTTCTGAGGTGAGAACTGCTCGGTGACGGCCCGAGCGTTCTCACCGAGTTTCGCTCGCAACTCAGAGTCTGCCATCAAGCGACTAAGGGCTCGCGCCAGCGTAGCAATGTCGTCCCGAGGCACGAGCAATCCATTCGTTTCCGACTGCACGATCTCGCGCGGTCCGCTGTCGCAATCCGCCGTCACAACTGCTAACCCGCGAGCCATTGCTTCCAGTAGCGCGTTTGGAAACCCTTCGTAACGTGAAGGGGCTGCAAATACCTCAGCGCCTACCAGCAGATTCCAAGGCCGCTCACTCCAGCCCAGAAGCCGCACGCGGGATTCCAGACTCGCGTTCCGAATCTGAGCTTTCAACTTCGTCCGTTCTGAGCCGTCTCCGACGATCGCGACGTTCCAGTCCGGGAACTGCGTGGCTAGCTGCGCAAATGCCGCGATCAGCAGATCAATGCCTTTTTCCGCGCTCAGCCGCCCGACGCCACAGATCCAGTGCGCAGATTTGTCCAACGCGCTCTGCGCATCGACTGTGCCCTCATCGCGAGGAATGCTTCGCACGAAGTTCGGAATGCAAACCGCTTGAGCGCGCGGGATCAACTTCTGTAACGCCGCTTGCACGGATGAGGTCTGCACAACGACGCGTTTCGCTCGCGGATAGGTCCAACGCCGCAGCGTGCTCCACAGCCTGCCAATCTGATGATGGCGCACATCAGTCCGCTCGCAGGCAAACACCGGCAACGTGATGCCCTTGCAGGCCAGCAGAGTCAGCACATTCATGCGATCAACCAGGCTGACCACGCAATCGGGCTGCAGCGTCAACAACTCTTGCCTGAGTGCTTGAACGCGCTGCCGGTTGTGGCGAATGGCTTGCGCAAGAGAATTCGATTCGCCGACGAGTCCCAAACCGATGCGTCGAACTTGAGAACTCAGCGCAATTGCGTCTGTGCTGATATCTGCCAGCGTGATGAGCGTGACCTCATTGCCCTCAGCAGCCCACCAGTCGGCCATCATTGCCGCGACATGCTCGCTGCCCCCGCCATGCAGCGCGTGAATGACTATCGCAACGCGCCGTCGATGAGGCTGACTTTCAAGCTGCGGCACAAAGATGCTCCCAATTTCGCGGCGG
This sequence comes from uncultured Planctomycetaceae bacterium, assembly GCA_964386705.1. Classification (GTDB taxonomy): domain Bacteria; phylum Planctomycetota; class Planctomycetia; order Planctomycetales; family Planctomycetaceae; genus AM-0621. The sequence goes on along the minus strand of CAYLTY010000023.1, from coordinate 29,889 downwards.
TCATTCGCAACTCTGAGAGTGTAACATCTGTTTGTGCTCCGAAGCTGCGATACTACCTGCTCATTGTCGTCTTTCGCTCCGCGAAAGAACGCGCGCCTGTGCGAGGTTGATCAAGCGTTCTTGCGAGAAATCGCAGCCGACAGTACTTGCTCGAGGTCGCTGCTGCAGTTGATGAAGTCTGCTTGGATTTCGATCGCCCAGATGGGAAGCGGACATCCATCTGGCACGCAGTCAGCCAGCTTGACGAGATCCTTCACAGTTGTGACCAAAGCGGTATGTCCCATCTTCTGAGCGAGTTCAACCAACGCCGCGATGTCCTTGCTCGAATAGTGATGATGGTCAGGAAACGGGACGACGATTGTCCCTGGGAGATTCGCTGCGACCAGTGTTGGCCCGAACGCGACAGGGTTGCCAATACCGCAGAATCCAAGCACCCGTCCAGACAGGCGATCCACGGTATCTCCGGCAAGGTTTCGAAACTGCGTCGGTCGAAATGCAACTTCGATCGTCTTCGCCTGAGGTAGCCAGCGGCGCACCTGCTGCCAGATTGCCGCTCGATCTGGGTCTTCCACTTGATCTGCTCGCGTCAAGATGACGGCACTGGCTCTGCTCAATGATGAGCGAGATTCACGGAGCAACCCGCGAGGTAGCAGATGCGCGTAGCCCCACGGATTCAATGCGTCGATAAGGACGACATCACAACACCGCGCCAAACGCCGATGTTGAAAGGCGTCATCGGCAACGATCACGTTCACCTGATGTTCTGCGATCAATCGTCTGGCAGCGGCGACGCGGTCCCGGTCTTGAATGTGCGGGACGCCGGGGCAGCTCAAGGCGAGCACGCGTTTTTCATCGTTCTCGCCCTCGTGCAGCGAGCGGTAGCCTCGGCTGACAATTCCGGGACGATAGCCGCGCTGCGTCAGCCAATTGACCACAAAGGCGACCATCGGCGTTTTTCCCGTGCCGCCAGTCGTCAGGTTGCCAATCGCAATGACCGGCACACCGACATCGTGTGTCGGCTTCAGACCGCAGTCGAACAGCGCGTTGCGGAATCGCGTGCCGAAACCGTAGCCGACGCTCAGCACCGACAAAAAGAAACGGAGCAGTCGCTGCTTCGCAGACGGCGACTGCTCCGAGATCAATTCCAGAAACTGTGCTTGATTCATCGTCGATGCGGAATTCCCGAGAGGAACGCTCCGAATCTAGATCTTCTTCAGCTTGGCACAAATCGCCGCAGCCATCTCTTGAGTACCGACGGCGGTCGGGTCGTTGCGATCGGGCTTCATGTCGTAGGTCACGTCCTTACCTTCGGCGATGACAGCGGCCACAGCGGCGTCCAACCGATTCGCGGCATCGTGCTCACCGATGTAGTCCAGCATCATCTTGCCGGACAGGATCAGAGCGGTCGGGTTGACCTTGTTCTGGCCCTTATACTTCGGAGCGCTGCCGTGAGTCGCTTCGAAGATGGCAGCTTCAGTACCGATGTTCGAACCAGGAGCCACGCCCAGGCCGCCCACCAGACCGGCGCACAGGTCGCTCAAAATGTCGCCGTACAGGTTCGAGGTCACGATGACGTCATACAACTCGGGCTTCTGCACCAACTGCATGCACATGTTGTCGATCAGACGTTCGGTATAGATGATGCCCGACGCATCGCCCGCTTTACCCGCCAGCGCTGGATCAGCAGTCACGCCTTGAGCGAGTTCCGGCTGCTCGAACTTGGCCTTATAGGCCACAGCCACAGCGCGAGTCTCGTCGTACCACAGACCGTCCGTGAACTTCATGATATTGGCTTTGCAGACCGACGAAATCGTCGACCGCTTGTTGGCGATGGCATAGTCAAAGGCGTACTTCGCAATGTCGCGCGTGCCTTCATAGGACATCGGCTTGATGGACACGCCGGTGGTTGCCAGGCCCGTGTTGATCTTCTTGCCCGTCGCAATGCCGTTGATGAAGTTGATCAGGTCGGCGGTCTTGGGCTCGCCTGCTTTGAATTCCACACCGGCATAGAGGTCTTCGGTGTTCTCACGCACGAGGACCAGATCGACCTTGGAGTTCTCGTAGAAGGTCCGCACACCTTTGTATTGCTTGCAAGGACGCACGCACGCGTAGAGACCAAGTTCTTGTCGCAGGTGCACGTTGACCGAACGGAAACCCTTGCCGATGGGAGTGGTGATCGGGCCTTTGATGGCAACCTTGTTGGCCTTGATAGACTTGAAGACGCGATCTGGAATGCTGCCTTCGGCTTCGATGACTTCAATACCGCACTCCTGCACGTCCCAGTCGATTTTCACGCCGGTCGCGTCGATGCACTTGCGGGTGGCTTCAGCGATTTCAGGGCCGGTGCCGTCACCTGGGATCAACGTAACTTTGTAGGCCATAACTTCCTCGTGAATCAGTGGGTGCAATTCGCGAAACTGCACAGGGAACTAGTCGGATCGCTCCGTCAACGAACCGAGCTTCGACCAGCGAGTCAACAGCTGCCAATCATCGAACGCCGCCGAAAGTTAGACCGCCGCGCGTTGCCCAGCAAGTCGGTGGCGTCTCATCGACGGATGAATCGGTTGCCGATGCAGCTGCGTCCACTTAGCGACATGGTAACCTCATTCAAAACCACTTCGCAGCCTGCTCAAAGGCATTTCTCCTCAGCAAGGCCTGCAACGCCTCTGCGTATGCCTGATCACAATCTCAGCCGCTGTGAACCACGCAAGATCCATGCAATCCGCACAGGTGGACCTACTAAATCCCTCCAATTGAGGTGTCCCCGCCATCTGCCTCGTTTCGGACAGAACCATCCGGAATGTCGAGAAAGGCGAACTAGGGTTATCTGCACTCTGAGACCAGTTACTCCAACGCCCTTCTACCACCCCAAAACTCAATTCCGATGAAAGCCGCCGTCTCAATACCTTCTGGCCCTGATCTCGCCTCACGACGCAGATTTGTTTGCCTGCTGTTGCTGATACTCGGTTGGGGGGCAGCTTGCCTGGGGGGCATTCATCAGTTGTGGCGGTACAACTCAACCCCCGGTTCCGTGGGCAGTGTGCCTGCTCGTTGGCCGGAGAGTTCGGGTCTGGCTCGCCCGTCCCGATGGCCCACGCTGATCTTGTTCGCTCATCCGCACTGCACTTGCACGCAAGCGAGCCTTGAGGAATTCGCGCGACTTTTTACGCATCTCAACGAGCAAGTTGCCGCGACAGTCGTCATTGATGTTTCTGAAGTCAGCGTTGATGCCCCGGCCGCTTCTGAGACCTGGCAGCGCGCCAACCGCATCTCCGGAGCAAACGTCGTCACGGATTCCTCGGGGCGAGAAACCGCCGTCTTCGGAGTCCAGACGTCTGGACATGTCGTGCTGTACGGAGTCGATGGGGCGTTGTTGTTCTCAGGCGGCATCACCGCAAGTCGAGGACACCGCGGCACCAATCCGGCAACTCGCCAGGTCGAGGAACTAATTCGCAATCAAAACGTACAGACCGGCGCCAGTTGGCCGGTGTTTGGCTGCTCGCTGTCGACCAATAAAAACTGCTGCCAATCATTAAAGGGCTCACGCTCATGAGCGCTCCGGAGAGTCGTTAATCACGATTGACGGCTGAAGAGCTGATGGGCACCCGCACGCAGACGGACCGCATCTTTGTCGCCCTCATGCTGCTGCAATGGGTTTGCGGCATAATTCTCGCGTTGGTGGTCTCGCCCTATTCCTGGGAAGGCTCGACACGCTCGGTTCACTTTCATGTATCGGTGGCGGTCATCCTCGGGGGCCTGATCAGTTCGTTGCCAGTCGCTCTGGCATTGTTCGCACCCGGCACTTGCCTGACACGGTTGGTGCTCGCTGTTGGTCAGATGCTCTGGTCCGGCCTGCTGATTCATCTCACCGGCGGCCGCATTGAAACTCACTTTCACGTCTTCGGCTCGCTGGCGCTTCTGGCGTTCTACCTCGACTGGAAGGTGCTCACGTTGGCGTCCGCGGTAACGGCACTGGATCATGTCGTCCGCGGCATGATCTTTCCGGAATCCATCTACGGTTTGACTGCCCCCGAGTGGTGGCGCAGCTGCGAGCATGCGGCCTGGGTGGTCTTCGAAGATATCTTCCTGCTGATCTCCATTCGGACCAGCTTGCGGCAAATCGAGAACGGAGTCGATGGGAGGGTTCGTGTCGAGGATCAGGTTCAACGCACTGAAGAACTCGTGCAGTTGCGAACTCAGGAGCTACGTCTGGCATCGGAACAGCTCGCCGAACGCAATCGCACGCTGGAACAAAACGCTGAGGCCCTGCTGCAGGCCAGTCGAGCCAAGAGCGAGTTCCTCGCGAATATGAGCCATGAGATTCGCACTCCGATGACTGCGATCTTGGGATACACGGACCTGCTCGCCGATGGACATGCCGACGACCGCACGAAGTCGCTGGAAGCCGTCAACACCATCCGTCGCAACGGAACGCACTTGCTGACAATCATCAACGACATCCTCGACTTGTCCAAGATCGAAGCTGGTCGCGTAGAACTGGAGCAGATCGACTTCTCGCTGCAGGACCTGGTCAGCAACGTGGTGGATCTGATGAAGGTCCAAGCCGAAGCGAAAGCGCTCAAGCTCAGTCTTCAGCTTGCTCCGCACCTGCCGCGCACACTCGTCGGCGACCCAACTCGCGTGAGGCAGGTGTTGATGAACCTGGTCGGTAACGCGATCAAGTTCACGGAACGCGGCTCGGTTGTTGTTCAGGTCACTTGCCGCGAAAGAGAAGCGGGGTTGTGGGTCGAGCTGCGAGTGCAGGACACCGGCCTGGGCATGGCGAACGAGCAGTCCTCGAAAGCCTTCGAAGCGTTCACACAAGCCGATAACTCCATGACACGCCGCTTCGGTGGAACCGGATTAGGTCTGGCCATCTCACGACGCCTGGTGGAACTCATGCAAGGGACAATTCGCGTGGAAACAGCGTTGGGACAAGGCAGCACGTTCATCGTCAACTTCCCGACACGTCGCGGTGCAACGGTGACGGCTCCAGCGTCAATCGCGGCCCACAAACCCGCCGTGGCTGCCAATGACAACGACCTCTTTCGCGGCGCACGGATCCTGATCGTCGAAGATGGTCCGGATAATCAGCAACTGCTGTCGTTCATGCTGAAGAAGCTGGGAGCGACGGTCACTCTGACCGCCAACGGTCAGGAAGGTGTGGATGCCGTCATGAGCTGTGACCCGCCGGGCTCAGACTTCGACGTCGTGCTGATGGACATGCAGATGCCCGTTCTGGACGGGTACTCGGCAACCGGTCGGTTGCGAGAGTTTGGTATCAAACTCCCCATCATTGCTGTCACTGCCCATGCCCTGGACTCTGACCGCAGCCGCTGTCTCGACGCCGGCTGCTCCGACTACATCACCAAACCCCTTAAGAAGGATGAACTGCGCCGCGCTCTCACCCTGGCCCTCTGTGATTCACCCTCATCTGAGCCGAACTCGGCCAATGAGAGGAGCCGCGCGAACTCTGTCTAAGCGTTCTTGCAAGAAGTACGTTCCTGGCTAGGAATGGGCATTTGCCTTGGACTTGACAGGTTCACGATTTCAAGGGTCGAAAGTCATGAGAGTTAGGTCTTGGGGATTTCGGACCTCGCAACGCTACCAGACAGGCGAAACCCCACACAAAGCTGACCGTGATGTCCGAAAAATTAATTGCAAACCTGATGCGAGCTAGACTCAGACCTGCATACTCAGCTCTTTCGATCCTATCACTGTACATAGCTGAATTGTAATGCCAGATTCTATTCTCACCGCGCCCAAGCTTAAGGAGTCGCCTTGGTCGCCATACTTATGCCTTGCCGTTGCGGTTTGGGGAATGGTATCGATTGCAGGCACTCTGCAAGTCATAAGATACAAGTTCGCGCCCTGCGACTTTGGTATTACGGCTCCCATCTGGCCGAACCAGACATCACTGAAGCACGATGCGAGCAGACCATCATTGGTACTATTCACTCATCCCCATTGCGCCTGCACGCGGGCAAGTTTAGAAGAGTTCGCTCGTCTTGTTTCGCGCCACGCTACGGATGTCTCAGCAACCGTCATTATTGACGTGTCCGACGCTGCGGTCGCGGATTTGTCCGAGTCTGATACTTGGAAGCAAGCCAGTCAAATCGTCGGAGTGCAGGTCATCGCTGATCGCAGCGGCCAGGAATCTCACGTCTTCGGCGTTAAGACTTCAGGACACACCTTGCTGTATTCCGCTGCTGGAAACTTGCTGTTTTCGGGCGGAATTACCGGCTCTCGCGAACACTCGGGCGACAATCTGGGGCGTTCTCGCCTGGAAGGCATATTGCAATCCGAAAGTTCTACCTCACCTGCGAGACACGCCGTTTTCGGCTGTATGCTTTCTACACGAAACAGTTGCTGTCGAGGAGCTGGAGAAGCAATTCAATGACCAGATTCAAGAAACGCAAAGCCGAGATGCTGGATAATGAACTTGCGAGTATTCGAGCGCGAACCGACAGAATCTTTGCAGTATTAATGTTGCTGCAATGGATCGCCGGAATTGCGCTCGCGCTCTTTGTGACACCTTACTCGTGGGAAGGGGCGACTCAGTCCATCCATGTCCACGTAACGATCGCCGTCGTTCTGGGCGGCGTGATCAGTTTGTTGCCTCTGGCCCTCGCATATTTGTTGCCCGGACATTCCATGACGCGGCTTGCTCTCGCCGTTGCTCAAATGATGTGGTCCGGATTACTGATCCATCTCACCGGTGGTCGACTTGAAACTCACTTTCACGTGTTCGGTTCGCTTGCGCTGCTATCTTACTACCTCGATTGGAAGGTCATGTTGGCAGCCACCAGCGTGACTGTCGTAGATCACTTAATGCGCGGAGTATTCATGCCTGAGTCCATCTACGGACTCTCCAATCCAGAAGTGTGGCGCAGTCTGGAGCATGGTGGGTGGGTGATCTTTGAGGATTTCTTCTTACTGATTTCCATCCGTAGTAGTTTGAAGCAGATCGCCGATGGAGTTGAGGCTCGAGTTCACAACGACTATCAGATCACCAGAAACGAAGAAGTGGTCGAATTGCGGACATTGGAGCTTCGAGCAGCGTCAGCAGACCTGGCAGAACGCAACAAGATGCTCTCAGAGCACTCTGAGGCGTTGCAGCGAGCCAGCGAATTGAAGAGTGATTTCCTGGCCAATATGAGCCATCAGATTCGTACGCCTATGTCGGCGATCCTGGGGTACACGGACTTCCTTGCGGACGTTTGTCAAGGTGAGTCGAGCCAGATCACTAGTGCTATCGCCACGATTCAGAAGAACGGGGGCCATCTACTCACAATTGTTAGCGACATTCTCGACTTGGCGAAGGCTGAGGCGGGACGTATTGAATTGCAGCAAGTTGACTATTCGCTTCGCGGATTGTTGAACGATGTCGCTGATCGTATGGCGGTTCGCGCTCGCTCGAAGTCACTGAAACTCTCCGTCAGTTGCGACAATGATATGCCTGAATTGCTCAACGGTGACCCGGCGCGACTGCGACAGATCTTGATGAACCTTGTTAGCAACGCCGTTAAATACACAGATCGAGGTTCCATCAGCGTACAAGCCGTGAGTCGCGCGAATGCCAACGGAATGTGGGTTCAACTGAAAGTTCAAGACACCGGAAGCGGCCTGACTTCAGAACAAATTGCACAGTTGCAACAACCGTGGACACAGTCCGATGATTCATCGACGCGTTGTCCAGGCATCGGATTAGTTATTGTGCGGCGCCTGGTGGATCTAATGCATGGCACGCTCCGCGTCGATTCTGAGTTGGGCGTCGGCAGCTCATTCTTCATTGATCTGCCGTGCCGGCCAGGCTCAGCGGTGTTGTCGCCGAACTCTTCGGCTCCAACTGCCACTCGGAGCCGCGAATCGCCACCACCTCTGGACAGCATTCCGGAGGGACTTCGAGTGCTTGTCGTGGATGACTGCCAGGACAATCAACGACTGTTACAGTTCTTGCTCAGAAAGATGGGCGCGATAACCGCGGGGGCGATTAACGGGCTAGCAGGAATCGAAGCCATCGCCGATGCTGATTCATCCGGTGTTGGTTACGACATTGTGTTGATGGACATGCAGATGCCTGTCCTTGATGGCTACTCCGCAGCCACGCGACTGAGAGCGTCAGGCGTGACCCTGCCCATTATCGCGATTACTGCGTACGAAGGTGCTGTCGATCGTCGGCGCTGCCTGGAGTCCGGCTGCTCCCACTATATCGCCAAACCGATCCAGGTTGATGCATTTCGCGATGTCATTCTCCGTGCAGTGAGTGACCGGCAGGAACAGACCCAGAGCGTCGAAGCTTGCCTTGCTGCGTCGTGCTGAGAACGGTTCCTTGGCACATTACGCAAGTGAGTTCAGGGAAAGAGCAAGACACTTGCACGCCACGTCACTTCGTCGCGCGGGACGACAGCGATTCTAGATACACAATAAGCGCGGCGAAGTCATCCAGCGTGATGTCTTTGGCCAGACCTTCCGGCATCACCGAAATCGTTTGCTTGGCGCGTTCGTCGATGTCTTCGACCTTGATCTTCAGTTCGTTGCCTTCTGCGTTGCGGATGGTGACTTCATCGGCAGCTTCGTTCGTAACAAACCCCACCAGCGACTTGCCGTCGTTGAGGATGAAGACGTTCGTCACAAAGCCCTGTGCCAAGGTCTTACTGGGTAGCAAGATCGATTCCGCCAGTTGCTCGCGTTTGTAGGTCTTCGCCACATTGGGCAGATACGGGCCACGGATGGGCTCATCGGGCTTCACCGTGTGGCACTTATTGCAGTTCAACTTCGCGAACACTCCTTCACCGCGAGCCGCATCGCCCTTCATTTTCAGCACGGCGGCAATGACTTCTTCGGGCTTCATCGTGCTCAACTTGGGACCAGTGGGTGCAGTGGTGGCGATCTTCCAGGCGTCCACGAGCTTTTTAGACAGCGCTGCGACTTCCGGGTTCGGGTCAGTCAGACCGGATCGCACGAGATCTTCCTGAGTCCGGGCGTTGAACCGTTCCGCAGCCTGCAACAGTTGCAAGCGGCGAGCAGGTTTGGACCACGCCGCTGTCAGAGCATCCTCAGCGTCGTCCTTGTTGGAATTCTTCTTGCTCTTCTTGCGGTCTTCGGCGAGCAGCAGCACGCCACCATCGGTCCAGATGCTGGTGGAGTCCGCCGCGGATAACGCCAGCAAGGACTTCGCATGGCGGTTCAACGTGGCTGGTTCCTTGAAGAAGTTCACAGCCTCGCTGATGGTTGCTTCCTGCTTGACCTTCTGAAGTTCCTCCAGTCCCGCAATGGCTGTCTGCAGAGCTTCAGGCTGAGACGATTTGAGTAATGCCACGACCGCTTGAGCGCGCAGTTCAGCGGTCGAGTCAGGCGCCGTGGCGACTTTTGAAACGATCGCCACGGCCTCCGGCGGCAAATTGCCGCTGCGATAGATCGAAGCCACGACCGACGGTGTGAATCGAGCATCCGTCTGCACTTTGGCCAGCAGAGATTTCAAGCCATCTTTCAGCTCGATGCGATGCCGAGCCAATTGAGTTGCCAGAAACTGGGTGCCCTCGGCGTCGGCTTGATCGAGTTCACGTTGCAGAGCAGCGGCGATCTTGTCCGTCTCGACCCAGGCTTCCGGTTGGAAGTATGGCCCGCGTGTATCCGGTCGAGTGCCCCAGCTATTGCCCTTCCAGACTCCGTCCACGAAGTGCAGGCGGCACAGCGCGACGAGCAGGCCCTGACGCTTCTCGCCATGGCTTTCCTTAGCAAGCCGAGTGATCAAACCGTCGACCACACGGCCCTCGTGAATGGATTGGAGAGCACGCAATGCGCCGACTCTGAGTTTGTCGCCGGCGCTCGTTTGATCCAGCGCCGCGAAGCATGCGTCAGATGCCTTCAGCCGAATCAGGCTTTGCACAGCCGTATGCACAATCACTGGATCGGCATCTGACAGCAATGTCACGATGGCACCGGCTCGATCAGCTCGATTGAGTCGCGCGATCGCCACCGCAGATTCCAATCGGACTCGTGGATTGGCGTCATTCGTGCCTGCGACCAACGGCTCAACCGGCACATTGCCGGACTGATCGCCGCGATCACCCAAGGCTCGAACAGCCCAAGGCCGCAGCGTTTCGTCTTTCGCGGCTTCAACCAGAAGATCATTGGCGTTGGCCAGGCTAGTCGCCTGCTTCAGGGAAAACAGGGCCGCGATTCGAGATTCGCGTTTCAGCGACGCATCCAGCAGCACCGTCCGCAACTGCGAAGCCGTTGCATCGTCTATGCCCTTGCGCAACAAGATTCGCTGAGCTTCCAAACGACGCCGGTGGCTGGGTGATTTCAGCAAGGCGACCAGATCGGACTTCGAGGCCTTGTTGAAATCCGGCAGCGGGTCGACCTTCAGCCCCTTCGGCCGCAGGCGGATCAGCGAGCCGACGTCTTCGCCGTTGTAGGTAAAGGTCGCTCCCTTCCAGCTTGTGGCGTAGAGCGTGCTGTTCGCGTCAACGTCGAGATCGGTCACGCGGTTCAGGCCGAGGAACTCGTTCTGGTCGGCTTTGAAAGTTGCTCCGTTGGGCGTCATCTCATGGCGGAAGACCATCGAGCGGCCCCAGTCGGCGGTGTAGAGCGCAGGCGAAAAGCCCTTTGGAAAACCAGGCTCGTCGAGGAACAACGCTCCGCAACCGGAACCTCCACCGTAGTCGGCCAGTGGCTTGATGATCTCTTCGCCGAAGTTCATGTAGAGGCGCGGGTAGCCGTGATCTTCGAGGCCCGAGAAGTGGTGCAGGCGGATGTCCCAGCCGCCGCCATCGTTCGTGTTGTCGCGCGTGAAACCATTGAGCAGTGGGTCCATCGCGACCTCGAGAATGTTGCGCGTGCCGTTCGAAAAGAGTTCGAGGCCCGTTCCATCAGGTCGGACTCGTACCACACCGCCGCCGCGCAGTTGCAGCTTGCGACCGTCCGCGCCTTCGGCCTGCATGAAGCCGAAGTCGCCGATCGCCAGATACAGCCAACCGTCGATGCCCAGCGTCACGCCGTTGGAAGTGTGATCCGCAGGCCGGTCCTTGAAGCCGAAGGCGATATTCTTCACAAGCACCTTTTGCTCGTCCGAGATACCGTCGCCGTCTTTGTCGATGAAGGCACTCAGGTGCGGCGGGTGCATCAGGTAGAGCCGATCATGATCCCACACGAGCCCGCGCGGTGAGTCGACATCAGGAACGAAATACTTCGACTCGTCCGCTCGACCATCTCCGTCGATGTCTCGCAGACGCACGACCGAGCCGCGCTTCAATTGCCGATCGAGCGACCCGTTCTTGTCGACCGAGACATAGACGACTCCATCCGGAGCAGCGGCCACGAACGTCGGATAGCTCACGGCCGGCGGCGCGGCGAAGAGTGTCGCTTCGAAGCCTTCGGGCACTTTGACGTCCGCCATGCGACTTCGATCCGCCTCAGCTTTCGCAGCCAGCGGATCGACTTTGACCTTCTCATCACCGAAGACCTGCAACTCCCAAATGCTGACCCAGCGACCGGGCAACGTGCCGGTGCAATGCACGCGGAGGTAACGCGTCGTCGCGTCGAACTCGTGCGTCGACTTCGAGTCTTTGTAGTGCGAGTGGTCGACCACCGGCTTCCAGTTCTTCGCATCGTCGGACGTTTCGACGGTGTAGGAGTAAGCCGCCTTGCGATCCTCCCAATCGATATTGCAACCGGTGATATGCGTCGGTTTCCCGAGATCCACTTCGATCCACTGCGGAACACTGCCACCATCCGCACACCAGCGCGAGCCCTGTATTCCGTCAACAGCATTCTTCGCGTCGTTGCCCGCTTGTGTACTCGACACCTTGGTCGGCTTCTTCAACGCCAGGTTGACCGGCACCCATTGAGCTTCGGAAGGCGCTACAGTTTTGAGGTAGGGTGATTGGGAGGGCGAGGCTCCCGCCGAGCCGTTGTTGGTATCTGCGCCTTTGCTCGTTCGCGGCTCGGCAGGAGCCTCGCCCTCCCGTGCGCTCGCTGCTTTGGAGTCTATTTCCAACTTCCCGCAAGCCCACAGCACGCCGCGCGTCAGCAGATCCAGAAACTTCGGATCGCCGACGGTTTCGTTGTGATGCCCGAGCGTGGTGCCGAAGACGCGAGTCTTCTTCTCGCCGTACTCGTTGGTCCAGACGCAAACTTCCTCATTGCCTTTCTCACGACTCTTGGCCGACGCCAAAGGATGCGCGGTCGGCCAGACTTTCTCGATCCAGTACAGCTCGCCAGACGGATTCGCCCAACCCGCACCCCAGCCACGCATAATGGGATGCTCGGCATCGCGGTTGAGCACTTCATGCGGATACGCGGCTCCGTGCTGTCGCGAGGTGACTCCGCAGAACTTGAACCACTCATCCCGCCCATCGCGGTAGCAGTGCATTGCGCAGTGAATAACCACTGCCGGTAACCCGTCCTGATGCGGCTTCAGAATATTGTCGACCCACGCCTGATCTTTGACGTCCGCAAAGCACTCATCGTGAATGACAACATCAAATCCCTGGGACCAGTCCTTCGACTCATACAGCGGGATCTTCGAGTTCGTCGCTCCACCGCCCTGCCGCACCACGGTCACATCAATGTTCCCGCGCAACTGCAGCCCCTTGGCGATGATGTCCTTCTGAGCGTCATAGTCGTGACAGCAACCGCCTGTGACGAGCAGTGCCTTGATGGGCTTTACACCACCCTCAGCCTTGTCGGCTGCGGACAGCGAGAACGCAGGAAACACGACGAACAGCACCGCCGCGAGCGCAGATGAAAGTTTCATGGAATCGGGTTACTCAACAAGAAAGGCTGCGATGAGATTGAGAATCGCGGGACGTCGAACTCCAATCACGCGGCATTGGGACACGTGTTCGAGTCGTCGCCTCAGACTCTTCAGGCGGAAGTTTAGGCGGTTACGAGCAATGATGTAGAGCATGGACGATGGACGTTTTCGGAGTCACTGCGATCGCATCGCCGATTATCAATGCGAGGACCTCTCACATGCTGCGTCGATTGATTGCCATCGTGATGCTCCTGGTTGCTCAGTTTGCCCGCGCTGGTGGCGCTCCCGAGCAGGCTGTCATCGTCGTAAACGGAGCGAGCGAGACGTCACGGCTGGTGGCGAATGAGTACCGTGTTGCTCGCCAGATTCCGGGTCGGCATGTGATTGAAGTGACGGGACTATCCAATCTGGAGCAGATCGGCGTCGACGAGTTTCGTGAGCGGATTCTGAAGCCGGTGCTGGGCGAGATCGAAAGCCGAGGGCTGACGCCGCAGATTGATTACGTGCTCTATTCGGCGGATATCCCAACGGCGATCGACGTCACTGCGGACATCGGCGAACGCAAGCTGCCGCGCGTGATTACGCCGCTCGCGTCCGTCAACGGGCTGACGTTCCTGCATCAATTCGTGCTGGAGAAGGATCTAACGTACCTTGATCTGAACGTGAACTTCTATGCGCGACGGGCGGGGCCGAAGAGTCGAGACACGATCTGGGACGAAGCAGATACGCGCCGTTATGCGGATGTGCTGCAGAAGTTGCAGGCGATCGAGTCAGCTCGCAAAGACACCAAGCCGGATGATTCAAAGGACAGCGCACAGCCAGCAACTCCAGAGTTGAAAGACGTTGCTTCCGCGCTACAGGACTTGCGAACGCGACATCCGCTGTCGGGAGATCTGCTTTACAACCTGACGTGTGTACTCGCGGCTCAAGGGGAGCGGGAGACAGCTCTCAAGACATTGAGCGAAGCCGTCGATGCCGGCTGGGCGAACTATCGCCATGCGCTCCGGGACAACGATCTGAAACCACTACGCTCGAACGAGGAGTTTCAAAAACTCATCGAACGCATGAAGACCATTCCCATCGAGACGCAGCCGAGCATCGGCTTTCGCTCAAACGTGGGTTGGACAGCGACGGGCGCGGTGTCGCCGAAGATCGGAAAACCGGCTGCCGATGCTGGACCTCGTTATCTGCTGTCGACGGTGCTGGCCGTCACACAAGGCCGTGGCCTCACCGCGAAGGAGTCCATTGAAGGGCTGCAACGCAGCGTGCAGGCAGATCGAACTCGGCCGAAGGGTACGATCTACTTCGAGCAGAATGGCGACATCCGTTCGACGACTCGCGAATGGGCGTTTCGCAGTGCTGCCGCCAAGCTGGAGTCGCTCGGGCTGAAATCGGTCATCGAATCCGGAGTCCTGCCGCAGCAACGTGACGACGTGGCCGGCGGCGTCATCGGCATCGCCGACTTCGACTGGCCCAAGAGCGGTAGCAAGATCCTGCCCGGTGCGATTGTGGAACACCTCACCAGCTTTGGCGGTGTGATGAAAGCCGGAGCAGGCCAAACGCCTCTCACCGAATTCCTGCGTCACGGCGCAGCGGGTTCATCGGGCACCGTAACGGAACCCTTCGCCATTCAAGCCAAGTTCCCGTCACCATTCATCCATGTGCATTACACAGAAGGCTGCTCGCTGGCCGAGGCGTTCTATCAATCCGTCACCGGACCTTATCAATTGCTGATCGTCGGCGATGCTCTGTGCCAGCCCTGGGCGAAAGATCTGCAAGTGAAGCTCGAAGGCCTCCCAGAATCCGGTGAGGTCTCCAGCAAACTGCAGCTGACGGCTTTAGCCACCTCCAAAGACAACATTGAACCCGCCACGTTCGAACTCTTCATCGACGGTCGCCGGCAACACGTCGCGCAAGCTGCATGGCCGGTTGAGCTTGATCTGACAAGCCTCAGCGAAGGCCCTCACGAACTGAGTTGTTTAGCGATTGGTAACGACGCAGTCCTGACGACCGGCCGCTGGGTCCGCACGATCAACATCAAAAAATGAAACAGAAGCTCGCGAAGGACGCAAAGGGAACAGCAAGCAAACCTCACTACTTCCTTCGCGCTCTTGGCGAGCTTCTGTTCAAAACATCTCAACAGCCTCAACAGGTTAAGTCAGACAGTGCATCGGATCCGCGAGATAGAACATCGAATCCAGCACGCGTTTGTTGTCGAGCGAGCACAGTGGACCAGGAGTGATGATCTCTTCGGGAACGTTCTCGACCTTCTCCTGATTGCGCACGATGAACTGTCCGACGATCAGCGCCGTGCGGTGAATCAGGCAGACCGGATTCACGGTTGTCGCGGCGAGTTGGCCAGCTCGGACCGCTTGCAGACCTTCTTTCTGGCCATCGACTGCGGTGATGACCATGTTCTTATGAATGGAGTCCTTCAACGCCGGGATGCAGGCCAGAGCCATGTCGTCGCTGTGGAAGAACGCGCCGGCGATAGGTTCGGTCTGCTGGGCCAGCAGTGTGTCGAAGGTTTCTCGAGCCTTCTCTTTGTCCCAGTCGCACCAGCGAACGCCGCCACCGATCACTTCCACGTCGGGAAACTTGGCGCGCACTTTCTCAAAGCCTTCCGCACGACCTTGAGCGCCACTGTGAGCACTCAAGCCACCAATGTGAATGACTTTGCCTTTACCGCCGATCTTGTCCATCAGGTACTGGGTACTCTGCACTCCCATATCAACCTGATTGGGAGTGACCTCCAGCCACACGCCGGTGTCACGCATCTTGTCCATGTCGACCAGCAGCGTATCCATCGAGATCACAGGAATGTTGCGTTGCTTGAGTCTTCTGACAGGAGCGGCCAGCGAATCAATCTGCACGGCCTGAAAACAGCAGAAGTCCCAATCCTGACCGACGATCGCATCAATCTTGTTGCGCTGCTTCTCAGGATCGAACTCACCGTCGAACCACACAATCTCCACATCGAGCAGCTTGCCCCAGAGCTCCGCAGTCTGTTTGCCGAGCGTGCACCAGGTGCTCTGCAGACCAGCGTTGGAGAACGCCGCACGCAACTTCTTTTGCCCAGGCGCGGCACTTCCGCCGCCGCCCGATTGCTCAGCCGGCTGGCAACCTGTCGCCAACAGGCCCATACCCGACAGGGCTGCCATACGTTCCATGAAGTCGCGTCGATTGCTGTGCTCTGACATTGTCTCAGTCCTGCGTAAGCGCTGTGAAAACAGAGGCCAAGAATTGCGGCGCAGGATGGTCGAGACTGTGAGAGACGAACGCAAGCAGCCTCAGTGGGTCACGCAAACGCGGCAGGCTGAGAAACGCTGTCGTCGCTGATTGACGCGATCCGGCGGACAGGATTGTCCGCCCTACCAAACGCTGATCCAGATTATTGCGCACCAGCAGCGACCAGTGGCTCAGGCTCCTGAGCAGGCCGTTTCGCAAAGCTGCCGGCTTTCGCGAAGTCTTTCAACGCTTGCGATGGGGCAAGATGAGGATGCTTCGCTGACATGCGTTCCAGAGTTTCGACGACGCGACTCAAACCGATGGTTAGACCGTACTGCATCGGGCCGCCTCGGAACGGTGCGAAGCCGGTGCCGAACACCATCGCGAGATCGATATCTTCCGAGCGACGTGCGATGCCTTCTGCCAGACACAAGGCCCCTTCATTGATGACGGGATAGACCAGTCGCTCGATGATTTCATCGGACGAAGGTTGTGCTGCGGATGCTCCGGTTTCACGACGCAACTGATTGACGATCGACGTGACTGCGGGATTGAGAGCCTTACCAGTTTTGTCGAGCAGCTTGGGCTTGGCGCCCGCAGAAGCTGGCTTCAATTCCTTGAGACGTGTCCAGATCGCCGCGGGTTTCATGCGTTCGCCGTAGGCCGAGTACAGGTTCGCGGCTACGTGCGCGGCAACCTCCAAACCAACAAGGTCACTCAGGGCCAATGGCCCCATCGGCATCCCGAACTGCACGGCCGCACGATCCATCGCCAGTGGGTCATTCACTTCAGCCAGCAGGTAACCCGCTTCGTTCATGTAAGGGCCGAGCATGCGATTGACCAGGAAGCCGGCGCAGTCGCCGACCACCACAGGCGTCTTACCGAGGCGTTGCACCAGAGCAAACGCCTTCGCCAGCGCGGCGTCGCTCGTCTGCGGTGTGCGAATCAATTCCACCAGCGGCATCTGATGCGGCGGATTAAAGAAGTGCAGCCCGACAACTCGTTCAGGATGAGCGACATCGCGAGCAATCTCACTGACCAGCAGCGAACTGGTATTGGTTGCCAGTACCGTCTCTGAACTTGTCGCCGCCTCCAGTTCCGCGAACACGCGCCGCTTGATACTCATTTCTTCCAGCACGGCTTCAATAACGACATCCGCGTGCTGCAGTCCGCGGTAGTCAGTGGTCGGGCTGAGCTTGTCATAGACGCGCGTGGCCTCCAGTTCGGTAAGTCGCTTGCGTTGCACATCCTTCTGGACCAGTTCGCGAATGGTTTTAACGCCACGCGCGACGAACTCAGGCTTGATGTCCTTCAATCGCGTGCTGATACCTTTGCGAGCACACAGGAGTGCAATGCCTGCCCCCATCGCACCAGCTCCCAGCACAGCGGCTTGTTGCAGATTCTTGGGATCGAAGTCCGCCGCAATCTCGGCGGGTTTCTTCTTGGCATCCTCCTGCAGGAAGAACAGCCGGATGCACTGTCGTGTGACGGGACTCGCCGCCAGCAACGCAACCCCCTGCGACTCTTCCGAGAAGCGTTGCGCGCGAGACGCCTTGAGGCCGCGACGGAACACATTGATGATCGCCAGCGGTGCCGGATAGTGCCCGTGAGTCTTCGAGAGCACTTCCTGCTCGGCCTTCTTCAACGCATAGTTCTGGACAGCGGTCAGATTCTCAATCGCCCGTCGCCAGCCCGGCTTCTTCGGTGCTCGAAACAGTCGATCTGCCGAGCCGTATTCGAAGTGCGTTTTGAGGATCTTTTCGCCGACCGTCGGTAGAGCTTCGGTCGGGACGGTGTCCTGCACAATCCCGCGTGACCGGGCTTGAAAGCCGTTGAGCTGCTGTCCGGACAGGATCAAGGGCAGCGCATCAATTAAGCCGATCTTCTCCGGCAGCCGCACGGTGCCGCCCCATCCGGGCAGCAGGCCGAGTTGCACTTCAGGCAGTCCGATCTTGGTTTTCTCTGAGTCATCCGCAATGCGGTATGTGCAGGCGAGGGCGAACTCGAGGCCGCCACCGAGGCACGCTCCAGATATCAGTGCGACGGTCGGAATGCCGATCTGCTCCAGCTTCTGGAAGATGTCCTGCCCGAACCGCGAGACTTCAGTGGCGGCAGCGGTATCAGTGTGATTTTCGAACTCGGTGATGTCGGCGCCCGCGATGAACACGCCCGGTTTCGTCGATTGAAAGATGACGCCGCGAATGGACCGATCGGCTTTGATCTGATCGATCAGGTCTCGCAACTGCTCCATGATCTGATGCGATAAGGCATTGACCGGCTTGTCCTGCCGATTGATCGAAACCCGCGCGATGCCATCACGATTCTCAATGAGTTGAAACATGACTGTCCTTTAGCGGGGCTGGTGTCAATAAGGAGACTTCCGGTGTTTTCGCCCAACATGCATCGACAGGTCTTGAACCCGGCACCTGCATGAACCTCTCCTCGCCCTGATCGTGACGCATGTAGGATGGCCGCCCTCGGCCGTCCATGTTCAAGCACAAGACAAAACGGACGGCCGAGGGCGGCCATCCTACCCTTTCACGCTGCCAGTCGTTCGACGATGACTGCACCGCCCTGGCCGCCTCCGATGCAGGCGGTGGCTAAGCCGAAGCGTTGATCGCGTCGACGTAGCTCATGCAGCAATGTCAGTACCAATCGAGCCCCGGTTGCTCCGACCGGATGTCCAAGTGCGATCGCTCCACCGTTGACGTTGAGCTTCGTCAGGTCCAACGGTTTCAGCTTGGCTCGGCAAGCGGCGTCGGTGCAGTCGCTGGGCGGATTCGCGAAGCCCCGCACGCAGGCCAGGACTTGTGCGGCAAAGGCTTCGTTGAGTTCAATCAGGTCGATGTCGTCCAGGCTCATGCTGGCGTCAACAAGTGCCCGGGCCGTTGAGTACACCGGCCCCAGTCCCATCCGGGCCGGATCGCAACCGGCATAGGCTGATCCTCGAATGCGGCCCAGCGGCTGCAAGTTCAGCGACTTGGCGTGCTCAGCTTCCATAATCATCAAGGCCACGGCGCCATCGGTTACTCCGCACGCGTTACCGACGGTGACTGATCCCCAGCGTCGATCGAAGTAAGGCGAAAGTTTCGCCAGCGCGGCGAGACTCTGCGACTCGCGCGGGCCGATGTCCACCGAGATCGGATCGGACGCGGGCGGCGGGTAGATGGTCATCACTTCGTCGTTGAATCGTCCGGCTTTCGCGGCTTCGACTGCCTTTTGATGGCTCTGCAACGCAAACTGATCCTGCTCATCGCGACTGATCTGATACTCGCGCGCGAGCTTCTCCGCAGTGTCACCCATCATCATGCCAGAAACTGGATCGGTGAGACCCAGCTTCATACCAATGACGGGTGCAAAGTCCGCAAAACGAAAGCGACTCAGCGAACCTAGCTTCTGCCCGAACGATTTGGCTTGCGAGAGCTTGAGCAGTTTTTCACCAAACTGCTTGCGAAACAGCAGCGGCACGTTGCTCATGGAGTCCACGCCGACGGCCATCACAGACTTGACCGCGCCCGATTCCACACGAGCGACCGCTTCAGTGAGCGATTCAAACCCGCTAGCGCAGTTTCGATTCACCGTGTGAGCAATGCGTTCGCGAGGGATGCCAGCTCGTAAGGCGATAACACGGGCGACGTTGGCCGAGTCCACCGGTGATACGACGTTGCCCGCGATCAGTTCATCAACAGCGGACGGCAACAAGTCGAGCCGGTAGAGTAGTTCTTGGACAACCAGCCGGCCCAGCTCGGGAGCGGGCACCTGATTCAGTTCACCGCCAGCCTTCACGAATGGGGTACGGACTCCTCCGACGATGACTGCCTGGGGCATAGCACGCCTCCTGGATTCCGATGACGTTGAAGGACGCAACCGGAGCCATTGTGCGATCGGCTCCCGAATCGGGGAACAGCAGTCTTGCCATCCCGCTTGCCACACTGGTCAAATCAGGGAAGAAAACTCCACAAAAGGCAGTCCGAACGTATCCGCCACCGGTTTGTTGGTCACGTGGCCGGCAAACAGATTTACCGCATGTGCAATACCCGCATCCAGGCGGCTCGCGGCCTGAATACCGTGATCCGCCAGCTTCAGCACATACGGTAACGTGGAATTGCACAGCGCGTACGTACTCGTTCGACCAACCGCACCGGGCATGTTGGCGACGCAGTAGTGCACGATACCGTCAACTATGTACGTGGGCTTGGAGTGAGTCGTTGGTCGACTGGTCTCAATGCAGCCGCCCTGGTCGATGGCCACGTCGATGATGACCGCTCCCGGTTTCATCAATTTGAGGTCCTCACGCGACACCAGACGCGGCGCGCGGGCTCCCTCAATCAACACGGCGCCGATCACCAGATCGGCCAGCTTCAGCTCCTCGCGGATCATGTGCCGGTCGCTGAATAGAGTATTCACGTTGGCGGGCATGATGTCGGCCAGGTAACGCAGCCGCTCAACGCTGACATCCAGAATCGTCACGTCGGCCTTGAAGCCAGCAGCGATCTGAGCCGCGTTCTTGCCGACCACGCCGCCACCCAGAATGGTGATGTGTGCGGGAGCCACACCGGGCACGCCACCCAACAAGATGCCGCGACCTTCCTGCGGCCGTTCCAGATACTTGGCGCCCTCTTGAATACTCATGCGTCCGGCGACTTCGCTCATCGGAGTCAGCAGCGGCAGGTCGCCGCGCGGACCTCGCAGAGTTTCATAGGCGACCGCCGTCACGCCGGTTGCCAGCACGCTCTTCGTCAGTTCCTCATTCGCTGCGAAATGAAGATACGTGAACAGCACCTGACCGGATCGCAGCAAGGGCCATTCAGAAGGTTGAGGCTCCTTCACTTTGACGATCAGGTCCGCCTGTCCGAAGACGCTGGCGGCATCCGGCACGATCTCCGCACCGCTGCCCGAGTAAAGTTCATCAGCAATGCCGCTGCCGAGTCCCGCGCCGCGTTCGACCAGCACTCGATGTCCGCGCCGCTTGAGTTCATCCACACCGACGGGCAGCATCGCAACACGGTATTCGTCCTGCTTAATCTCGCGTGGCAGACCGACGATCATGGGATGCTCCTAAGGATCGAGTCACTGCGGATGTAGGGCGCCGATTCTGTCCGCCGAAGCCGAGACGGACAGGATTGTCCGTCCTACGTCCATCAAGAAGACTCGGCTTGAAACAAACTGACGAGTTGAGGAATGAAGCGTTCAAACGCGCGGGCTCGATGGCTGAGTCGCTGTTTAACCGCGGAACTCAGTTCTCCAAACGTGCGATGATGTTCTGGTATTAAGAAATACGGGTCGTAGCCGAATCCGTTGGATCCGCGCGGCTGATGAGTGATCCGCCCCCGACAGGTCGCCTCGACTGCCAGCCTCACCTGTCCGTTAGGATCGGAAAGACACACGTGACAGACATACTGGGCTCCTCGTTTGTCATCGGGAACGCCAGCGAGTTCCTGCAGCATTTTTTCGTTGTTGCGCTCATCCGTAGCACCTTCGCCGCTGTAACGCGCGGAATGGATTCCGGGCCGACCGCCCAAGGCGTCAATCTTGATACCGCTGTCTTCCGCCAGCACCCATTGCTGTAAGAGCTTCGCAATCTGAGTCGCCTTCAACGCCGCATTCGCCGCGAAGGAGTCGCCGTCCTCAACGACTTCGGGGCAGTTCGGAAACTCGGCAACCGAGCACACCTGAATCTCAAACGGAGCCAGCAGGTCCTGGATCTCTCCGGATTTCTTACGATTACGACTGCTCAACACCAGTTGCGGAAGCTTCATGCGGAACTCGCTCGGCTTGTGACGGAACGAGATCAGTGTGTTCGAACGTCAGATTGATCGCGAGCCACCGAGTTCGCCGCTCAGGAACCACTAGAACCGCCCCGCGTTTTCGTCGTCGAGGTCGACCACTTCGTAGTTCGGGTAGTTCTTCATCTGCCAGGTACTGTCAGGGATTTTGGGGTTCACTTCGATGCGGCCGATGTCGAGCGTGAGCACGGACTTCATTTCGGGCCAAGTCAGTTCGATCTTATGCGCCAATGTGGCTCCACCGGGTTCCTGCCTGAAGTCACTCAGCTTGGCGCTGGCGAGCATCTGATTCCGGGCGTCGAACAGGATGTGTTCTACAACCTGACCTTGATAAAGATCGACCACCATCACGCGTTTCACCTGCCGACCCGTACTGCTCGATTGAGAAACGATCCGCACGCGATCGACTGAGGAGCCGTCGCGTTCAAGCAACGAGGTGCTGGTGTCAATCGGCACGACACCGAGCGCCTGCATCAGCCAGTCAGGAGGAAAAGGAATCGGCAGGACCTGCTGACGTCCCAGTCCTTCGTGCGAACCAGTCAGCAGGACCTTCGGCTCCTGGCGCTTCATCCAGAACCAGAAGCGTTCGTCGTTGGAACCAAAATCCACTTCCGGCCCGATGGCGCTGGCCATCAGCCGCAGGTTACGAGGACTTTCGACGCAGACATTCGCACTCAAGCGAGGAGACAGCATGCCTTCGCCGTTGGCGGTCACCGTGACTTGGCTAGACCGCCAGCTCGTCAGGTTTGAGCGGGCCTGATTCAGATGATCGGAGATGTCTTCGATAGACGCATTGGCGGCGAGAGCGCGCGGCACCGGTTCCGGTTTGACCACGATCCACCTTTTGATGGCGCAACCCGGCAGCGCAACGATCAGGCAGCACGCCACCAGCGTGGTCAGCAGTTTGAGTTTCATCCGGATTCCGTTCGTGGCTGAATGACTCATGCGGCCTCCGCTGCGGCTTCGGCGGCAAGTTGCTGACTGAGCGTGTTCTGCAACTGGGTGATTTCTTCTTCGCTGAGTTCCTGATCGCGGATCTCAAACGGACCTTCGTTCTTGCTGCCGATGATCTGCAGGAAGTCCTCGCCGTCGTCATCGGTGCGCGAACCTTCCAGACGCAGACGTCGTTTCTTGAGCAGCAACAGCGCCAGCACATAGCGGAACTGGTCGTGGGCGGGATTCGGATCTTCGCAGAGCTGTTCGAAGTACTGCATCAGGCTTTCGGTATCGATCGCCTTCGGCTGCGGTGGCCCCGCAGGAATCTGAGCAACCCATTCGCCCACCGTGCCTGCGGGTTGGCCCTTCCAGCCATCCTCGGAATAGTCGAGGCGGATCAGCTCACCGTTCCGTTCAACGAGCACGCAGCGAATGCGTTCGCCCGGACGGAATTCACGCCCGGTCGCGGTGCAAGTCTTCCCGAAGGTTCGAAACTGATATTCCACAACGCATCCCTGCGAGGTCTGGTCACTCAAGCGTTTTCGAGGCGCGCAACCGTGCCGTCCGGTGCCGTTGCACGCCCTCTCAAGTGGGCACTCTAGGCCGGAAGAAAAAAAACTCACAAGACGGACCTGCGCACTGTGCCGTTTGTGAGGGTTATCCCGCCGCTGTCGACAGGCGCGGTTGTGCCCGATTGTTAGGAGCGGAAAGCTCGAATGGTCAGTTGAACTAGGCGGTTTCCACACTCCCGGTTTGACTGCCTTCCGGCGCGAGCTAAAGCCTAGATGGTGGAATATCGGAGTCGCGCGGCCAGGCGTTGCGACCTCTGAGAAAACGCGGGCTAAAACGGATTCGGAAGGAACGCAGGCATGTTGGTCTCCCCCAATCAGGATTCATCGGCAGGGCTTACGGCGCCAGAGCTGCAGTGCCATCCGGCTGGTGCGACTCACGGCGCGTCGTCTCGGGCCGAGCAGGTGGCGCGGCGCATGGGATTCATCACGGAAGCACTCGCTGCGCTGGAATCCGAACTCGGCGGGGACGCGGGACCGCTGGACCGTTTCGAAGAGATGTACGACCAACTTCAACACAACCTGGAAACCGTTCAGGGTAACGCAGCAAACGGCTCCGAAGACTCTTTGATCTCGGTACACGACAACCTGGACGACCTGCTGCAACGCTTTGAACACGACATTCCGGCGAATGTCCCGCGCGCAACTGGTGACTCAACGACGTCTGAGATGAACGAACGAAGTCACGACATGCTGCTGGACGATGTGCTGGCGGATGTCGAACCGCTGACCGACCGCGCTGATGCAGCGATCGAAAAACACAGCGAGTTGACCGCGCACATGACGCTGCAACTGGCACGGCTGGTGGCTGTTTCTAAAAGCCTGACCGATCGCGCCGCGTGCCTCAGCGCGCAAGCTCAGGACCTCAATTCTCAACAGGATCGACTGCAGCAGGCCCGCGAAGAGCTGTCGCTGGAACGCGAGCGGCTGTCACACGAGCGGTTTGAGCTGTCTCTGCGCCGGGAAGCGATCGATGCCGAGACCGTCGATCTGCAGCGCGTCTATGGCAGCCTGTCCGAACAATTGTCTTCGCTGCAAGCGAGCGGCCACTCCGTCGATGAGTACAGTCAGGATCTCAGCTTCGATAGCGCGGCTTCCACTCCCGGCATCTCGGGTTCGGATGGATCATTCTCCGACATGGAGGGTTTCGGCGACGACTCCGAGTCCACCATCGAGCGACCGTTCCCACCGCAACTGGTATCGGAATACGTCTGGTCGGGCGAGAAGACGAAGAGCGACGAGCCAGCGCCGTGTCAGTCAGTCGCGGGCTCAGTGGATAAAGCCTGCACTCAACAGCGGGAAGTGGAGCATCTGCAGGCGGAGCGTCAGAAGCTGCGTGAGTTCGTAGAGGCCTTTGATGCAGCCGACGCTGCTCAGGACGCCGAATCTGTCCCGGTTGAAGTCGGCAGCGCGTTGATGCTGGGTGAGAACAACACTCAGAACGCGCGACGTTCGCGCGATGAAGCCATTCGCCAACTCGACGAACTGCTGTCGTCTTATGCCAGCGTTGACACCTCGCGTTCGACTTCGGCTTCGATGTCTGTGTCCGTAACGCAGACGCCGAGCAACCCAATTACGGGTTCGACTTCGGTTCCGGAGTCCGCGGTACCGGCGGAGGAAGCCACGTTCGATTTCGATTCCGGCGACTCGCTGTTTGGCAAGACGGAAGAACTGTTTGACTGCGACCTCACGGCTGACGAACCAACGGCAATCATTCCGCGGCTCAATGGTGGCGCGTCCGACTCGGACCTCGAATACGACGAACGAGTCAACTACGAAGCCGACGAAGATCCGACTGCGGATGCCATCGAAACACTGCCTGAGTTCCCGTGCGTGGAGGTCGTGCCTGTCCCTCCAATGGACGAAGCTTCGGCCTGCGGAGCGATGTCCGAAGCCATCGAACACGTCTCGCTCGCAGATGTTTCCGTCGAGCGTTCCATTGAAGACATCAGCACCTTATTTGCAGTGTCTGATCAGCCCGAAGAGGAATTCGAAGAGCAGATCGAGTCAAGCAGTTCCGCCGGTTCGCTGTTCCAGAAGGTCGAAGCTGCTGCAGCTCCAGTGATGGATGAGCCCGCGAAGTCCGAGACCTCTTCAGCAACTGCTGCACCGACTGGCGAAACTGACAAGGTCGCCAACCTGCGTTCTCAGCTGGCAGAGATGTTCGGCATTGATTCGCTGAAGGACGAGACATCGAGCGCAGCACCGACGTCTCACAGTGGTTCGAGCGGCTCGCTGTTCTCCAATCATCACACCGCCGATGAAGAAGATTCAGCGGCGAACGATCAGCAGTCACCAAGTTCGTCGGCCGAACTGGCAACCGGATCGCTGTTACGCGAGGTATTGAAGTCGGAGACTCCAGCGACTGCTCCAGTGGCCCCGGTCAGCGAACCCGCGCGAACCGAAGAACCGGCGGCCAGCGGCGACGATGACCCGATCAAGGCCTACATGGCGCAATTGCTGGCTCGCAACCGTCAGCAGTCGGGTAAGACGGATCCGGTGGCCGTCCAGGCACCACCCTTCGGACGCACGCCGTCTGCAACCGCCGCAGCAGCAACATCGGTAAAATCTGACGCGAGCGTCGATGACGCGTCTGTGGACGGCGCGAGCGAAACTCCCAAAACCTCGGTCAATGATCTGTCGTGGCTGTCCGAAAGCCCCAAGCATAAGCAGGATAAAGACAGCGTTCGCGCACACATGAAGACGTTGCGCGAGGTCGCGAACCAATCAGCGCGCACGGCTGTGGTGCGATCAAACAAACGACAACTCAAGATGCAGGTGCTGACAAAAACCGCGGCTGCGGTCATGTCATTGATCTTTGGCGCCACGTCCCTGATCCTCGAACTGCCGGTGATCTATGGTTACTCGGTGATCTGCCTCGGGCTGATCTTTGCGGTCGACCTGCTGATCGTGATCGCTCGCAGTTCGATGAAGAAGGCGAAGGCCGGGAAGAAGCATGCGCAGTCTGATGAAGACCGCCCTGTGGAAGTCAAAGCCGACCCCCGCACAGAGGGTCGCCTGGCGAACTTCACGCGTGCCGAACAGTCCAAATAGTTCGTGACGGACGCGTTCCACGTCCGTCAATTGAGAGTCCTATTTCTTGATCAAGTTGGCGGCGCAGGCTTTGTAGGACGGTTGCTTCGAGTACGGATCGAAGACGGCGTCGGTCAGCCGGTTGGCGGATTCGTAGTGCATCGGGATGAAGATCTGGCCCGGTTGCACACTGGGGGTGATGAAGGCTGTGGCATCCAGTTCGCCGCGTTGTGACGTGACCAGCACTTGCTCACCGGAACGAATGCCAAGGCGTCGCGAGTCGGCGGGGTTGATCTCGACGTAGATGCGTTCCGGGTACAGCTTGCGCAGCACGTCAGACTTGGATGTCCGGGTTTGGGTGTGCCATTGCGATGCGGTGCCCCGTCCCGTCAGCAGGATGAACGGATAGCGGTCGCTGGGCGGTTCCGGCATCGTCTTCGGCATCTCGAAGATGAACTTCGCACGACCATCCGCATGGCAGAAGCGACCATCGGCAAAGAGCCGTCGTTGAGCCGGTTGGCTGGCAGGCGTGTTGAACCCGTCGTCTCCCGCTGACAGTCCGAGTTCTTCAAGGCTATTCGCCTTTGTGAACGGCCATTGCACACCGCCTGCAGCATCGAGCATTTCATAGCCTTGAATGCCCGTGATGTCGCAGGGCTGGTCCTCGCTCAGTTGCTGCATGATCCGGAAGGCCGCTTCAGGACTGGTCCATTCCTTGAACATGTCGCCGCAGCCCCAGGCGTCGGCAATCAGGCGGAAGATCGAGAAGTCCGAGAGCGCCTGGCCCGGTGCACGCCGAACCTTCTTGATAACGCCATGACGACGCTCGGAGTTAATCAGCGTGCCATCTTTCTCGCCCCAGCCGGCAGCCGGTAGCACGAGGTCCGCATACTGAGCGGTCTCAGTGGTGTGATACATGTCCTGGACCACCAGGTAGTCCAGTCGTTCGAGGATGTCGCGACATTGCGTCTGATGAATCCACGAATGAGCTGGGTTCGTGCAGATGACCCACAGCCCTTTGATCTTGCCGCGCAGGACGCCTTCCAGAATCTCGTTGTAGGCCCAACTGGCTTCGTTGGGGATCACGGCTTCGTCGATGTTCAGAATCCCCGCGACCTTCGCGCGATGCGTCGGGTTACCGAAGTCATGACCGCCGATCAGATTCGTCGTGTTGCTGAAGAGCCGCGAGCCCATCGCATTGCACTGGCCGGTGATCGAGTTCGCTCCCGTGCCCGGTCGTCCGATGTTACCGGTCATCAACGCGAGATTGATCAACGCCTGAGCCGTCCGCACGCCTTGATGGCTCTGGTTGACGCCCATCGTCCACCAGAACGAGACCCGTTTGCCGGAATGGATCGTCTCAGCAAACTTCCGAATGGCGGCTTCCGTAAGCCCCGTCAGCGCGGTGACTCGTTCAATCGTGAACGTCGAAACGAACTCCGCGAACTCGGCGAAGCCGTTCGTGTGCTGTGCAATGTAATCGTGATCAAGCCAGTCGTTTTCAATCAGAATGCGGGCGATGCCATAAAACAAGTCCATGTCCGACTTGGGTGCGATCGCCAGATGCTGCGTCGCCGACATCGCGGTTTCAGTGAAACGCGGATCGACGACGATGATCTCGGGCTTGTTCTTATTGCGCATCACCCGTTCCCACATGATGGGATGCGCCAGACAGAGATTGCTGCCGACGAGCACCAGCACGTCGGACTCTTCGAAGTCCTGATAAGTGTAGGGCGGCGCGTCGAACCCGAACGCCTGCTTGTAAGCCACAACAGCCGTGGCCATGCACTGCCGGGTGTTGCCGTCACCGTGCTTGATACCCATGCCAAACTTGGCCACCGAGCCCAGCAGGGCCATCTCTTCGGTCGCCATCTGGCCGGTGCTGATGAACGCCACCGATTCCTTGCCGTGCTTCTCCTGAATGGCTTTGAAGTTGTCCACAAAGGCCGTCAGCGCCGTTGGCCAGTCCACCGGGCGCCGGTGCCCGGACGCGTCCTTCAGCAGTGGCGTTGTCGCGCGGTCGGGTGCATCGAGAACCGTCAGGGCTTCCCAGCCTTTGGGGCAGGCCATGCCGAGATTCACCGGGTAGTCGGTGTTGGGCGACAGGTTGATCGCTTCGCCGTTTTTGAGGTGAACCTTCAAACTGCAACCGGTCGAGCAATAGCCGCAAACCATGTTGGTTGTGACGTCGGGCTTCACCTTGGCTGGGACTCGTCCCAGTCCAAAGCCACCGGGTTCGAGCAGCAGCTCGCGCGTGAGTCGTCCGTCACGTTGATGAAGCAGTTGCATGGGATCGATCATCGCACGTTCCCCGGCATCCGCGGCGCGGCTACCGTCGCAAAGAATAAGAATCGTTCCAGCAACTCACCCACGAGGCTGGCGACGAAGATGAAACCGACTTGCAGTGTGAGCGACAGCGGCGTGACCTGATCGCGGGTCAGAGTATTCAGCAGCAATGCGGGAGCCAGAATGCCTCCGCAGATGCCGAAAGCGAACCGGGCAAAGGTCACTCGCGCCAACGACCCAGCCATCAACGTGGCCGATCGCTTAAGCGGCGGATTGTTTCGGCTGAGCAAATGCCGGAAGACGGAAGCCTCCCAGACCAGCTTCGCTGTCGCGAAGACCAGGATGCCCACACACAGGCGACGTCCTGAATTCGCAATGACAGTTTCAGCGGCGGTAACTCCCGATGCGTTCAGCACCAGCAATGTTAACCACGTTGCCGTCAGACCGAGCAGACCGGTTGTCAGGCCGAAGCGAGTCAGGGTGTGAGGGAACTCCCAGAGCGCCCGTCGCGTGACGGCATAGATCATCACCGAACAGCCAACACCCACGAGTCCCGAAATACCCACGCCCCAGCCGATCCAGTGCAGCACCAGCGGCGGAATGGGCAGGACACTCGGTCCGAACCAGTTGCCTGCGGCATACAGCTTCGCGAGTCCGGCGAAGACGCCGAACGCCACAATCTCACGGCTGAGCCACGAGTGCTTCAGCCCGATCACCGCGCGGAAGGCATATTGCGGACGTCCCAGGTGCATCGTGCTGGCGGCCAGGGCCATCAGACCAAACAGCAGGGCACTCACGGAATGCAACGGCCGCACTGCCGCCATCAAAGTGGCGTCGAGCCGACTCTCCAGCCAGAGGCCCGTCAGAAATGCCCCGACTGAAAGTTGAGTCAGCACCAGCATCACAATCAGCGGCCAGTGCGGATGCTGCGCTGTTGCGGCGTGATAATCCGCGGGCAGCATGTTCTTGGGAAGGACTCGTCGAGTCCGATAGGTTGTGGTCGGTAAGGTGAGTTGCGAATCCGGAGCAGCAGGCAGGAACAAAGCCGCTTCCGCGTCCTCGACGATCTGCCGTTGATCAACAATGCGAATCGAGATGGCTTCGTGTGGACAAGCCTGCACGCAAGCCGGAGCTTCTCCGACGGCCAGTCGTGACGAACACATGTCGCACTTGCGGACGATGCCTTTGTCCGCATGGAACTTGGGCACGTCATACGGGCAAGCCAGAGTGCAGTACTGGCACCCGAAACATTGATCATCCAGATGCCTGACGATGCCGGTGATCGGAT
>CAYLTY010000022.1:37664-58971 GCA_964386705.1 uncultured Planctomycetaceae bacterium | reverse complement strand
GCTCTATCCGCGGGCAATTCACTGGGTGCTGGACCGAGCGGGCATTAAGGGCAAGGAAGGCACGGTCCTGCTGAAGTCCGAGGACGATGAACCCGAGGATGATGTTGAAGACGGTGCGAAAGCCGAGGTGCTGGGAGCCCTGCAGGTCCCTGATCGGCGGATCTACAGCATCGATCTGAAGTGCGCCACTGATCCGCAGCAGTTCCTTAACGAGATCAATCGCATCGTCTCGGAATCGAACGAACGCACCGTTGACCTGATGGACTGGATTCAAGGCGCGCCGAATTCAGACCAACTGGCGCGGTATCTGAATCCGCAACCGGTTGCCGAACCTGCCGCGACCTCTGTTGCTGATGACGAGAACACGATCCGGCGTCGCTGGTATCCGGTGATTGACTACAGTCGCTGCACGAACTGCATGGAGTGCATCGATTTCTGCCTGTTCGGCGTCTACGGCGTGGACGCGCTGGACCGTATTCTGGTGGAGACTCAGGACAACTGTAAGAAGGGTTGTCCGGCCTGCAGTCGAGTCTGTCCCGCCAACGCCATCGTGTTTCCTCATCACAAGACGCCCGAGATCGCCGGTGCCAATGGCGAGGTCACCAGCCTGAAGATTGACCTCTCAAAACTGTTCGGAGCGCCCGATGCGATGGAGCTTGCAGCCCGGGAACGCGATATTGAACTCGTCCGTGACGGTCGTGATGCGGTCGGTATCACTGCGGGCATGACGAAGCGCCAGTCCAAGTCGAAAGAACGAGATCAACTCGACGACTTGTTGGATGGACTCGACAGCCTGGACCTGTAGGCCAAGCGTACTTAGTGCTTCAGCAGCAGCATGCCGATTTGATAGGTCAGCAGGGCACCGATGTAGGCCAGCCCCGTCATGTAGACAAAGGTGATGATTGGCCATTTCCAACTGTTGGTTTCGCGGCGCATCACCATCAGCGTTGACGTGCACTGCGCACACAACGCGAAGAACACCATGATCGAGCAAGCCGTCACGACGTTGAAGACGGGCGTGATGCCGTCGGAATGCTTCGCTTCACGAAGAGTGTTGATGAGTCCTTCGTTCTCTTCATCCACATCCGCGCCGAGGCTGTAGATCGTGCCCATCGTCGCGATGATGACTTCGCGCGCAGGGAAGGACGCGAGTACGCCCACGCCAATCTTCCAGTCCCAGCCCAGCGGTCTGACAGCCGGCTCAATCGCGTGACCAACCTGACCGAGATAGCTGGCCTCAATCAATTCGCCACCGAGTTTGTTGCGTTCCGCCGTATAGTCTTCGATCCGCGTTTCGAGTTCCGCAGCTTCGCTGGTTTTGCCGTTCGCCTTGAGCATCTCGACCTGAGCGGAAGTGGCTTCCGTCTGGTCTTCCAGTTCGTGCAGACGCGTGTGGTCTGACGGGAAGTAACCCAGCGCCCAAATCAGTACCGAGGTTGCGAAGATGAGCGAGCCAGCACGAGTGATGAATGCTCGCACGCGTTCGTAGACTCGCGACACAACGACCCGCGCTGACGGCCACTTGTAAGTTGGCAGTTCCATCACGAACGGCGGGGTCTCGCCCGGAAACGCCGTCTTCTTCAAAATCCACGCGACTGGGATAGCCAGCACCGCTCCCAGGATCGTCATGCCGAACAGGACTAATCCCTGCAGCTTCAACATGCCGTTGAGATATGCCAGGGGCGGCACGAAGGCCGTCGTCATCAGGACGTACACAGGCACGCGAGCCGAACAACTCATCAGCGGCGCGATGATGATGGTCACCATGCGGTCGCGACGGTTCTCAATCACGCGCGTCGCCATGATGCCGGGCACGGCGCAGGCGAACGATGACATCAGTGGCAGGAACGACTTGCCGCTGAGCCCGATACGCGTCATCAGTTTGTCCATCACGAATGCGACGCGCGCCATGTAGCCGCAGTCTTCAAGGATGGCGATGAAGAGAAACAGAATTGCAATCTGCGGCAGGAAGACCAACACGCCGCCCACGCCCGCGATCACGCCGTCGGTAATCAGGCTGCGCAGCGGACCGGCGGTCATACTCGCGGTGACGTAGCCGGAGACCATGCTCTGAGCCGACTCAATCAGCTTCATGAGCGGTTCGGACCACGTGTAGAGCGCCTGAAAGATCAGGAACATGAGAGCCACAAAGATCACCAGCCCGGAGAACCGGTGCGTCAGCACATGATCGAGCTTGTCGCTGCGGGTCTTGACTCGACCCTTCGGGATAGTCGCAACGCCAGCGAGCACTTGCCGCACCCAACCGTAGCGCGCCTTCGCTTCGACGATCGGTACCCGGCAATTCGCCTGCTGCAGCCGTTCGCGAGCGGCTTTCAGCTTGTCTGCCAACTGCGGTCCGTATTCCCGAATCACGGCCTCTTCGACCGATCCACCCACATCCAGCAGCAAACGCTCGACCAGGAAGAATGGCGGTGTCTTAGGATCAATCGCCACAAGATCAGCCGTCAGTTGCTGGCATTCGTTGTAGAACTCCGGCGGAAACGGCTTCGGCGGTTTGGCTGCTGCCAGCGTGTGCGACAAGGCGATGGTGCGGCGGACATCGTCCACGCCCATGCGATGATGAGCCTCGCACACGATGACGGGGATACCGAGTCTCTGTCTCAGTCCCTCGACGTCAATGCTGACTTGCCGGGCTCGCGCAACGTCCCACATGTTGAGCACAACCACCGTCGGCAGTCCCAGGTCCAGAACCTGGCTGACGAGGTACAGATTCCGTTCCAGGTTCGACGCATCGACGATGCAGACTACGGCGTCGACGATACCCACATCGGGTTGACGGCCCAGCAGCACGTCCACCGTGACCAGTTCGTCCAACGTGCGCGGCGATAGACTGTAGGTTCCGGGCAGGTCGATCAGTTCGATGACCTGATCCTGATACGGAATACGTCCGACCTTTTTCTCGACGGTCACGCCGGGATAGTTACCGACGCGGACCTGCATCCCTGTGAGGGCGTTGAAGAGAGTGCTCTTGCCTGTATTTGGGTTACCGAGCAGTGCGACTTTGCGAACACGGGAAAGCTGCGAATCTGGAAGAGCCATTCGTCACATCAACGTTCAAAGAATTCCACGAGTTATCAAATCAAGTCGAGCGGAAACGTCGCAATCCGTTACTCAAGGACGGTCACAGAGATGCGCTGCGCCTCGCGCTCCCGGAGAGACAGCCGGTAGCCGCGAATGCTGAACTCAATCGGGTCACCCAGCGGCGCGCGGCCGAGGAGTTCTACATCCTCGCCCTCAATCAGTCCCATCTCCATCAGCCGGACAGCCATGCTGTCGTCACCTCGCACATCCACAATTCGCGCGAGTTGTCCGGTCTTCAATTGATCGAGTGTCGCCATGCTGCAGTTTCAACTTCGAGTGCTGTGACTCAAGCCACCATCATCCCGTGACTTGAGAAATACCGCTGGAACGCGGTGCTACTTCTTTGCGCGGGATTCCTCTTCCGCTGCGAAGAACTCTTCGGACTTCAAGGCTTCGGCGAGCTTCACTTTGACAGCCACCACCTTCGGGCGTTTCGGGTTGCCACCAGCCACTGGGTAGTATTCCATCTCGCTGCCTTCCTTGAGCATCGCTGGGTCGCTGGATCGCACCGTAATCGGAGCTTTGCTGTCGAACGAAGCGGGCGTGCCCTTCGGGCCACCGATCTTCAACACCGCGACGGATCGCGAAGCGTCATCCTTGTCAGGATTGATGGACATCAGCTGAGCCGTCACTTCCACGAACTTCACGCCGGCTTGCGGCTTCTTCTCGCCGTTCTCATCGGTGTCAGGCAGGGGGCGAGTGCCGGGCTGCATTTTCTTGGTGGCTGGGCCGACATGCACAGTCCATTTCTCGACCAGGAAGGTTCCGTTGTTGACGAACCCGGTTGCGGAAACGAACTGCTTCTCACGCAGGAAACCGCTGTCGCCCTTCGCCTCGATCGCCATGCCGAGCATCGGGGTAACCGGCAGTTCAAAGGGTTCAGTGCCGCCCAGTTCTGGGGTGATGGTGAGGATCGTTTGCATCCCCTTCTTTTTGACTTCGGTCAGAGTCCCCAGGAACGACGGAATCGTCGGAGCTTCTGGCTTCTTGGGGGCTTGAGCTTCCGCCGCAGCCGTCAGCAGCGCTGCTCCCAGTCCGGCAGCCAACAGGCAGGGCAGAATTCCGCGCAGGAACGATGTTGCCATCGAAGGGTCCTCGAGTGCTGGGCCGACCAACGTCATCCTGTTGGTCGGGTGTCCAAAAGAGTCGAGCGAAATCCGCAGCAGCTCATCCCGAAGTGCGCGGCTCACGGTTCGGATACGGACACAGAGCGTATCGGCGAGGACCATGCCGATCCAATCAACTTCAGCCACCAACTAACCAATTGAGGCTTCTGCGCGCACCAGCACGATTGTGATGTCGTCGCCTTGCCCCTGCGTTCCGGCGAACTCCAGACAGGCCTTACGGAGCAAGCTGACGATCAGACGTACCGGCATCTCGCGGTTGTCACGCACAACTTTCAACATGCGTTCGATGCCAAAACGTTCGCCGCTGGCATTCGTCATTTTCTGAGCGCCGTCGGTGACCAGCAGCAGCATCTCGCCGACCTTCAGCCGCATCGACGGACCTTCGGGAATGACAGTTTCCGCCGCCAATCCCATCGGCATGCCCGTGCTATGCAGGATCTGCGATTCGCCGTCGCGCTGAATCAGATAACCCTGATGGCCGGCGCTCGCGTACACGATGCGCTTCGTCACCTGATCAATCTGCACGAGCATCAGTGTTACGAGAAACTCTTCGCTGCCGATGTCTTCCGTGATCAGCGTGTTCGCCTGGCTGACGATTTCGGAGGGATCACTCATCGCCGCCGAGAGCACGCGCATGTACGCCCGCAACGAAGTCACCAGCATCGTCGGGGCGATCCCGCGGCCGCTGCATTCGCCGATGGCAATGTTTAGCAGCCCGTCCGTCGTCGGCAGATAGTCGTAATAGTCGCCGCCGGTGGCCTCGGCGGGCAAACTGGTGCCCGCGATTTCGAAGCCTTCGATGAACGGCGAACCGCCCGGTTGCAGTTCCGCCTGCAACTGCCGCGCTGTTTCCTGTTCCTCGGCGGAAGGTACTCCGACTTGAGTTACCAGTTTCGGACGCTCGACCTGCGATGGAGCCGCTGGCGCTACTTCAACAACAGTGGGAGCCGAAGAGAGTTGCAGTGGCGGCTCGCCCTCGGGCAGCCTTAGCGGCATGTCATCTGGATTCTCGGCCAGCGTGTCGCCTTCGAGTTCGTCTGAAACGAAAGACGGCGGGATCAGCAGGTCGTCATGGTCGTCTGCGATCGCCTTGCCGAAGAACTCTTCGACCACGGCTTCAGCAGCTTCCGGAGGATTACGTTCCAGTTCCGCTTTGAGCCGCGCAACCTCACGCCCCTGTTCAGCAACCAACCGCTGCAGTCCGGATTCGCGCAATGCATCACGCAGACACAATCGCAGTCGCGATGACGACAACTCTTCCTTGTCGAGCCATCGTTCCAGACCGAGCTGCTGCGCGAAATCACGCTGTGAATGATCTTCCTCACCAGCGATCACGATCAGCGGAACGTGCGCCGCTTCCGCGTGCTGCGTCAGGACCGAACACACCGTTTCAAATTGAGAGACCGTCGCGTCGAGCAGGATGCAGTCGGCGTGTTCCGACTCGCTCATCCGCACCGCTTCCGCCTGCGACGGGGCTTCGAGCACTACGGCGTCATGAAACGCCCGCTGCAACATCCAACGAAGTGCCGATCGTGTTTCGTCCTGGTCATTGACCAGCAACACGTGCAACGGCGATGGCATGATCATGAGAAAGAGGCCCCTCGGCGCAGAACTCGTCAGACACACGTCCAAGTCGAGTTCGACCAGCCGGGACAAAAGACTGTTCTCATTCCCAATCGGGTGAGGAATAAGCCGGTTATGCCGGATCTTCGTGCGGATTGTTCCGGTCGTAGCGGCGGAAGTGGCTTTGGATGCTGTAAGAATCTGGCCGGTACGGGGGTTTGTCTGTGCGGCCATACTCGGCTGAGATTGACTCGACGCTCGGCTTCGTTTGGGTTTGGGCTACCAAGAATTTGTTTCGCCAGCCGTTTCCGCAAACCATTGCGCCGCTATTGTATCCGTCGCGTTTGATTCTTCCGCATCGACAGCGAACGGGCCTCGGCATGCAGACTCGACTTGGCAAACTTCGTGATGATCTCGGACGGCTTCAGAACACTCGCAAGCTCATTCGCTGGGCGAATGCGTCGAGCCTGTTGTTTGTCGCGATCATCGCCGTGTTGGCCGTCGCGCTTGCGTGTGATCTCGCGTTGGACATGTCCTGGGCTCAGCGAGTGATTTCGCTGGCTCTCGTGATCGGTGCCATTGCGTGGTCGTACCGCAGATTTGCCAAGCCGTGGCTGGATCAATCGGAAGAGCTGATTGAAGTTGCCTTGCTCGTGGAACGCCATCAGCAGATCGATAGCGACCTGGTCGCGGCTCTGCAGTTCGAACAGCCCGAAGCCGCAACTTGGGGATCTCCGCAGCTCGAAACCGCCGTCATTACGCGCGTCGCGGAAATCAGCCCCAAGCTGGACGTCTTTCAGGGCATCTCGCTGGCGGACTTCAAACAGCGAGTGGCCGTGGCGGCCTGCGTGTTTGCGGTCGTCGTCATCGGCTGGGCGGCTTACCCCGGATACGTGAATGCCTTCCTGAATCGCCTGCTGCTGGGTTCGGCGTTCTATCCTACCAACACGCAGATCACGAAAGTGGTGGTCAACCAGACGACCGTGTTCGATGGCAAGGCGGTGACTGACAAGGTGCTGGTGCCGATTGGCCAGCCGGTGAAGTTTGAGGTTGCTATCGCCGGCTCGGTTTCGGAATCGACCACAGGGCGTCTTCGCATTCAAAGCCGTGATGGCTCCGTGGCGACGGTGGTGGATCTCGCCAGACCCGCTGAGGGGGCGAAATCGTCCGCAGATACACTCCGGGGCGAGCTACCGCGGCTTATGGACTCTGTCACGTTTGAAGCCTTCGCAGGCGACGCCCGCACGCTGCCGTTCCTGATCGAAGCCGTCCCGCTGCCGGTTGTCGATGTGAAACTGGAAGTCACGCCCCCCAGCTATGCTCGGGTGGCTGAAAGGCCCGCTTCAGACAGCAAAGGCAACGCGAAATGGCATCTGTCGGTGATTGAAGGCTCGAAGATCGAACTCGCCGTGGAGGCTCTGAACAAGAAGCTGGAGTCTGCCCACCTCTGGATTGGAGAGAGTGAGTTTCGGCTCACGGCCCCTGAAGGCGATTCCAAACAATGGACATTTAAAATCGCAGGAACGCCCTTTGACGGCGTTAAACAACCGCTGGAATACCGCATTCAGGTGACGGATCAGCAGGGTTTGCAGCTCGAAGGCCCGATTCGCGGCACCGTGCGGCTGAAAGTCGATCAACCACCCCGTATCGCCGCGTCATCCCGCACGACCAAGATCGTGCCGTCTGCCAAGCCACCGATCATCTTCTCCGTGCAGGATGATTACGGGCTTTCAAAAGTGGTTGCTCAGGTTCAAGTGTCGCGGTCGAATGGCGACGATACGGACAGCGAACTGGAAGTCGCCAAGTACGCTCCCGGCAAGAACGAAACCGTGCTGAAAGGCACGCACCGATTGGATGTTTCGTCGCTGAAACTGCTGAAAGGCGACGAACTGAAGGTGACCTTCGTCGCGTATGATTATCGGGGTGATCGCGAGCCCAAAAAGTCGTTCAGCGAACCATTGCTCTTCCAAGTGACCGATCAAGCAGGCATCTTGTCAGGATTGCTGGAAACCGATCAGGAATCCGCCAAGCAGTTGGATGCCATCATTCGTCGAGAACTCGGCATCGGCGGCCAAAAGTAGTGGCCTCTGGTACTTACGTTCTTCACTAGTGCCGTCAGGTAGTTGTGTATGTCGATCGCCGAACCGCTCAATAGCGAGTCCGAAGTGCCGCCGTATCCGGTGCGCAGGTGGACGGTGCGCGAATATGAGCGGTTCACGGCACAGGGCGTTCTTTCGGAAGACGATGGTGTCGAACTGCTGGAAGGGTGGATCGTCCCGAAAATGGCGAAGAACCCGTTGCACGACAGTACGGTCGATCAGATTCAGCTGACCTTGTCTCGTGCTCTTCCCGCTGGTTGGTACGTGCGGGTTCAGAACGTCATCGAAACAGCGGACAGCGAACCCGAGCCGGACATCTGCGTCGTGCGAGGGCAGCCCAAAGACTACATGCGGCGACATCCGCAATCCGACGACATCGCACTGGTGATCGAGGTTGCAGATTCATCTTTGGCACGCGACCGTCAGAAGCGTCACCTTTACGCCCGGGCGGCCATTCGGAATTACTGGATTATCAACCTGAGTAGTTCTCAGGTTGAAGTCTACTCTGCTCCGGTCGGGGAAGGTCGTGACGCCGACTTCCAACACGATGAAACGCTCAACGCGAATCAATCGATTGCGTTACAGCTTGCTGAATCAACAATGATTTCGCTGCAGACCGCAGACTTACTACCTGCACCCGATTAGCCCTACCAGTTTTGGACGCTGATTGGCTCAATGAGCTGACTGGTCCACTCAAATTTGAAACAACATTCTCTCTAAGCCACTGTCAGGAGTCGAAACGATGCGACCCATTCGTCTGGCACAAGTTGTTGCGGGCATGTTGATAGCCGCCGGTTCTGTTGCGGTGCCGTCCTACAGCAGCGGCGCCGAAACCGGCAAAGTCGACAACCTCGCCTTGCGGCGCAAGCAGATGGATCAGCAGTCGGCGCGAGCGATGGCTCAGAAGCTGGTCGCAACCGCCGTCGACAATCAGCTGCGCCAACTGGAAGACAACGGCCTGACGGAGATGCCGGTCTACAAAGAGATCAAGAGCATGCAGGGCAGCATCTCCGAACTGGTCGAAAAGGAGATGGCCAACGTCGTCAAGATTCTGGTGGATGCCCAGAGTCTGAAGACCGCCGAGCAGCGTGAAGAGAAGTTCGTGGAAGCTCGCACCGAGATCCGCACGATTGTCATCAAGCTCGCGGTCGAACGTCAGAATCTGCTGCGCCGCTTGAAGACCGCTGAGATCATTGAACAGGCCAAGCGACTCATCGCGCTTGAAACCGACACGATGAAGACCACCAAGAAGCTGCCCGAAGAATCGCAGACGCAGCGTGAGCAACTGGCGGTCAAGACCATCGAAGATCAGCGCGACGTGAAGCAGCTCTTCCTGCATCTCGTCGAGACTCTGGCCGACGTCAGCCAATGGGGCGGGCCGGTTGGTGAAGGTGCCATCAACGGTCTGCGCGTGTTGAAGACCACCGACGTTGGTAAGCATCTCGATTCCGCCGGCAAGGAACTGGACGGTGCCCGCTACCTCCCCGCGACCAGCGAACAGGCCGCGGCGATTGATGGACTCAAGAAGCTGCTGGAGATCCTCAACAAGACGCAAGGCGCCATCGGCAACGACAATCAGGCCGTGATGGATCGCGTCAAGGCGGTTCTCGATCAGCAGGCTCAGTTGCGGGAGCAGGTACAGAAGGCCGACCTCAACAATCTGCAGCAGACCAACCAACTGATCGAAGAGCAGAACAAGATTCAGAACGAGTTGCAGAAGCTCGCCGAAGCCTTGCCGGAAAGCAGTCCGGCTGAGAAGCAACTGGAGCAGGCCGTCGAAGCCGCGAAGGAAGCCGCGAAGGACATCTTCTCCAATCAGAAGGAAGAAGCCGTCGCCGATCAGCGGCAGGTAGAAGGCAACCTGGCCCAGTTGCAGAAGGACCTGCTTGCTCAGGACGCCAATCCGCTGGAAGCCATGTCCGCGAACGAACTCGCCGAGATGGTTCGTGATCTGGAACAAACCAAGGCACAACTGGAACAAGCCGCCAAGCAGGAACAACAGGCGGCTGATGTCGCTCAAGAGAAGCCTGCCGAAGCCGCCAAGCTGGCTGATGAAGTGAAGGCGAAGGTCGATGAAATTCAGAAGGATCTGGAGAAGAGCAATGTTCCGGATGCTCTGAAGTCGCAGATCGCCAGCGCGGACGAAGCCGTCGAGAAAGCTGCCGCCGCTCCGCTTGAGCAAGCCAAGCCCAACGATGCCAAGAATGCTGAGCCCGTGGAGAAGGCTGCCGACGCGTTGGAGCAGGCATTAGCCGCGACTCAGGAAGCGTTGAACGAAGCCAAGAAGATGGAAGCCGCCGTCAAGATCGGTGAACTGGCTCGCGCTGCTGAAGCTCTGGAACGAGCTGCCGCCGCCGAACGTGCGATCGCCGAAGAGGCCAAAGACATCGCGGGCGGTGAAGACGCCAAGGCCGCTGACACCAAAGAGTTGATGCAGGAGCAGAAGGACATCGCGAAGGTTGCCGAGAACATCGCCAAGGGCGTCGAGCAAACCGCGCCGCAGGTTGCCGAAGCTCTGAAGCAGGCTCAGGCTGCCGCTGAGAAGACCGCTCAGCCGTTGGCTCAACTCAATGATGCGGCGAAGCAGGCTGATGCTGCTCGCGATCAGGAGAAGCAGGCAGCCGATGCGGGCAACAAAGATGCGGCGAAGGCTGCAGATGCTGCGGAACAAGCTGCCCAGGATAAGGCCGAGGCTGCTGCTGAGCAGACTTCGAAGCAGGCCAACGCCGCCGCCGATCAACTTGCCAAGGCCGCTCAGGATCTGCGGAAAGAAATCGCCAAGACCGCCGATCAACTGGCCAAGATGACCGAGCAGCAACTGCAGCAGGTCGCGAAGGCTCAGGAAGCCGTCGATGCCGCCGCGAATGCTGCCGATGCCGCGTTGAATGACCGGCTCGAACAACTGGCTCAAGCTCAGGAGAAGGTCGCCGAGGCTACCGCGCAGCAGCAGAAAGCCGCCGGACGTCCTGAGGCTGCTGAAGCGATGCAGTTAGCTCGCGACATTGCCAAGGCGCAAAGCCAGCAGGGCGAAGCGAACGAAGCGGCCGAAGATCTCGCCAATGGCGAAGCGCAAACGCCGCTCGAAGCAACATCCGAACAACAAGCTGTCGCCGACGCCGCTCAGAAGCTGGCCGAGCAAGCAGCACAACGACCTGCCGCTCAGGAAGCGAAGAAGCAAGGCAAGCAGGACCCGCTTGCTCAGGCGTTGCAGCAGGCTCAACAAGCCGCTGCTGAAGCTGCCAAGCAGACGCTCGAAGGCAAGGCCGAACAAGCCGACGCCGCCCGCGAGCAGGCAGAAGCCGCGCTGGAGAAAGCTCAGGAACTCGCGGCTGCCGAGGCTACTCAACTCGCCAAGGCCGAGCCCACCGGCAAGCCCGATGCGAAGGCTCAAAAGGCCGCTGCAGAAGCCGCGAAAGAAGCTCAGCAATTAGCGAAGGCAGATGCCAAAGCCGCTGCGGAAACTTTGGCGGATGCTGCTGAATCCAGCGCCGAAGCGGCACAAGCTCTCGGTGAGAACAACGCAGCCGAAGCCGCGAAGGAGCAGGGTGAAGCCGCTCAGGCACTGGCCAAGGCTGAAGAGCAGATCGGCGAAGCCATGCAGAACCTCTCCAAAGAGCAGGGCAAGCAACTGGCTGAACAAGCAAAGAAGGCCGATGTGGCCGCCAAACAGGCAGCTCAAGTCGACGCCAGCGCCGCTGCCGCCATCAAAGCCGCCGAGAAAGCTGCGGAACAAGGAGCCGAGCAGGCTGCTGAAGCCGCCGAGGGATCGGGCGATATGGGCATGGGCGATCCATCTGCCGAACAAGCGGCCGAGAAAGCCGTCGCTGCTGCCGAGGATGCCAAGCAGAACCTCGATCGCGCCGCCGCTGATCTCGCCGCGAAAGAGCAACAGTT
Organism: uncultured Planctomycetaceae bacterium; assembly: GCA_964386705.1. Taxonomy (GTDB): domain Bacteria; phylum Planctomycetota; class Planctomycetia; order Planctomycetales; family Planctomycetaceae; genus AM-0621. The sequence goes on along the minus strand of CAYLTY010000022.1, from coordinate 47,186 downwards.
GAAGGGCCAGAAGGCTCTGGCTGAGGCGCTCGGCAAGCTGGCCGAGAAGCAGCAGGAAGCCGCGACCGAAATCGCAGACGCCCGTGACCAGTTGGAGGATGCCGCCGCCGCTGAGCCGATGCCGGACGCGGCAGCCAAGACAGACCCGGCCGCCGGTGAGAAACCGAAAGCTGACCAGCCAGCCAAGGGCAACGAAGCTCAACAGAAGGCCGCTCAGGCTTTGGCGAAAGCCATGCAGAAGTTCGCTCAAGCTCAGCGTCTGACAGGAGAGGGTGCCGTCGAACTTTCTAATCAGAAGGAAGTTGCGAACGAGCCCATTCGCGAAGCACTCGAACTCGCGTCTGATCTGCTGGCTGAAGAAGCTATGCCCGCCGAACTGGCCAGCAACGAAGCTCAACCGGCACAGGAAGGACAACCGCAGGGTCAGCAACCCATGCCGGCTGAGGGACAGCCCGCGAAACCGGCTCAAGGCGAGCAGGCCAACGCGAGCACGCCCAGTCCGGAACTGGGAACCAACTTCGTGCCGAACGCTCCAGAACGAACGGCTCAGTTGATGGCCGGCAAGGAAGCGCTGGAACAACTCGCCCAAGCTGATTTGCCGCTCTCGACCGAGAACGCTCCGAGCGATCCTTCCGCGGAGACGCCGGATAACTCGCAGCTCAACGATGCTCAGGCTCAGGCCGACGCTCAGTCGCAGCAGAGCAAAGACTCGAAGTCGAAGGACAGCAAGTCGCAGAAGTCTCAGAAAGACAAGTCCAAGGCTGAAGGAGCCAAGCTGGCGAAGTCCGGTCAGTATCAGGAAAACGAAAAGACGAAGGACACCGCGCTGGCGGCTGTTGATACTCCCAATGGAGACAACGACAGCCGGACTGCGGATTCCAAAGATAAGGATCGGACGATCGACAAGCGCGAGCTGAAGGACGCCGCATGGTTCGCCAAGCTGCCGCCCGAACTGCGTAACGCGATCAAGACCAGCAGCCAGCGCCGCGCTCCTCGAGCCTACGAAGAGCGCCTGCAACGCTACTTCGAAAGCCTCGAATAGTCAGGTCCGTTCGCCGACGCTTAAAAGAAAAGCCCGGCTGACCACATATCGAAATGGTCAGCCGGGCTTCTTTGTTGGATACGCAGCGGATTTCATTGCGTCCGAGAATTATCCGCGGCTATCCAGCCAGGGCAGGGCTTCGCCAGCGGCGGGAAGCCGGACGATGTCCACGCCCGTGACATTGGGATGGCCTTCGATTTCGGCGCGTGCGGCGTCGGATGGGCTGGAATCGAGATTCAGCACTGCGACAGCTTCGCCACCAACCTGCGAACGACCGAGGGCCATGTTCGAAATGTTGACGCCGTGCTTGCCCAGCACCGAGCCGATGAAGCCGATCAGGCCCGGCTTGTCCTGATGGCGGAAGATCAGCAGATGGCTATCGAGGTACGCTTCGAGTTGGAAACCATCGAGCCGGACCAGACGTAAGAACTCGTTGCCGAAGATCGTGCCGGAGACTTCAAATTGGCCATTGTCGGTTACCAGAGTCGTGCTCATCAGCGATGCGAAGTCGCCCGCCTGGTCGGAAGTGGATTCAGTGATCTGAATACCGCGTTCGCGAGCAACCACATCGGCATTGATGATGTTGGCGGGTTCTTCGACTCCCGCGCTGATCAAACCGGCGACGAATGCTGACGTGATCAGCTTCGTCTTACGCTTGGCAACTTCGCCGCGATAGGTGATGCGTGCTTCCTTGATGCCGGCGCATTTGAAACGTTGAGCCAGCATCTGTTTTTGCAGCAGTCCCAGACGATATCCGAGGTCCAGAAACGATTTGACGTCCTTCATCTCGGCGCCGGAGATCGGCACCATGTTGATCGCGTGACGGACTTCGTTGTTCACGAGGAACGCCGTGATGATTTCTGCAGCTTCGACAGCGACCGCTTCCTGAGCTTCGGCGGTCGATGCACCCAAGTGAGGCGTCGTGATGACCTTGTCGAGCTTCCGCAGGCGATGATCTTTCGCAGGCGGTTCTTCGACGAACACGTCCAACGCCGCACCACCGATGTGGCCTGATTCAATGGCATCGGCGAGAGCATCTTCATCGATAATGCCGCCGCGAGCACAATTAATCAGTCGCGCGCCCTTCTTCATGCGAGCCAGGCGTTCCGCATTGAGCAGGCCTGTCGTTTCGGGAGTCAGTGGAGTGTGCACGCTGAGGAAGTCGCACTTGTCGACGATCTGATCGACGTCTCGATACAGGGTGATACCGAACTCGCGAGCGCGATCTTCGGAGAGCAGGGGGTCGTAGCCGACGACCTGCATTTCGAAGGCAAGGGCTCGCTTGGCCAGAGTCAAGCCGATACGTCCCAGGCCGATCACTGCCAGCGTCTTGCCGGCCAACTGTGTTCCGGTGAACTTGCTGCGGTCCCAACCGCCAGCTTTCATGACGGCCGACGCCTGCGGAATGTTGCGCGCCAACGCGATCATCATGGCGAAAGCCAGTTCTGCCGTGCTGGTCGTGTTACCGGCGGGGGTGTTCATCACGATGATGCCCTGCCGAGTTGCTGCTTCGAGGTCGACGTTATCGACACCGACGCCTGCGCGGGCGATGACCTTCACGCGTGTCTGGCCATCCAGAATGGCCGCCGTCAATTTGGTTTCGCTGCGAATGATGATGGCGTCAGCGTTGAACAGCTCTTGCCGGACTTGTTCAGGCGTTAGCTTCGGTTCGGCACCACTCAGGTTGACGATTTCCAGTTCGGGCGACGCCTCCAGGACCTTCAAGCCGGCCTTGGAGAGTTTGTCAGTAATGAGAACGCGCTGCTTCTGGGGCATTTCAAATCGGATGGGTTGAGACCTGCCGACCGGCAAAGCCGAATCGGACAAAACCGCTGAAGTCAGTGACAACACGACGCAGGCAGGGCCGCGCGAGGTTCGCGGGCTGGCTGAACGACTCACAGCTGAGCCGATTTCGTCACGTTTTCAACGGGAGGAAAGGGCGAGTGATAATCGTCGCTAGTGCCGAAAGAAAGTGTCGCCGAACAGATCGAAGATAGCCGATCGGACCTGCTACAACTCGCAGAATTGAAAGTCTGCCGATCGCCGCCTGCCCGGTACCTTGTTTCGTCGTCCTGAAGTGCCAGCTTATGACTTCTGAGCCTGCCCCGACCGGAAAAACCAGAATCGAACGTACCTTCGTCGCCACGTTGCGGCTGGCCGGAGCATGTGAGGTTCTGGCCATCTTGGCTGCGATCATGCCGGGCGACTGGATGCAGGTGACTCATCATGCGCTGCGGCTTGGAGCCTACCCGGAAATTCCGCTGTTTGGATATCTGGCGCGGTCGGCGTCTTTGATGTGGGCCATGCACGGCGCCTTGGTGTGGTTCCTGGCCAGCGACGTGAGACGCTTCCTGCCGGTGCTCCACTTCAATGCCTGGCTGACGCTGCTTCTCGGATTCGCACTGCTGGGAATCGATACCGCCGAGCACATGCCGACGTGGTGGATTGCCTCGGAAGGCACGATTGTCAGCGTGATGGGAGCATGGTTTCTGTACGCCGCGCGCCGTGTTGCCGAATCGCAGCGTGCTGGTTGATCGCCACATAGGTTGTTGCGTCTCCACAACGTGGGCAGGGCTGCTACTGAACAAAAATGGTGATTCCGGTCACTCGCCAAACTTGCTTATTTCAGCCAGCTCCGGCCATCAATCGCTCCGATTCCCATGTTTTTCAGCGGATTTCGGAATGCAGGAAGGGCGGAGGTCCAAGTCCCCGCAGTCCGACTTGCCAAGTTCTCGAAACAGAGTGATCGGTGCTGGCATATCGATTGCGTTACAGGGCTGTGGCAGCATCTCCCCGACCACAGAGGCCCATTCATGCAGACAGTGACTGAAATTCGCACGCTGGAGGAACTCGCGACACTCCGTGTGACTTGGAAGTCATTGTGGGAGCAGACTCGGAACGCGTCATTTCATCAGTCTTACGATTGGGTGCGCAGTTACCTGCGGTTCTACAGCGAGGGCGTCAAGCTCCGCACGTTGGTCGTGACCATGGCCGCCAAGCCGGTGGGGATTGTTCCGTTTGTCATCAGAAACGTGAGGACAAAGATCGGCGCTGCGAGCGTGCTTACCTGGCCTGCTGAGAACTGGGCGACATTCCTCGGCCCGGTTGGCCCGCATCCGACGACGACTCTACAAACGGCGTTGGACCACATCACGAGGTCGGCTCGTGACTGGAATGTCATTGAGCTCTCCAACATCGATCCCTCGGGCTTCGATGGCGGCCGGATTTGCAACGCCTTCAAAGTGGGTGGACTGCAACTCAGCCAGACGGGGTGTTTGCAACATCCGCTGATTCAATTGGTGGGCACGTGGGATGACTATCTCGCCCAACGCTCACAACCGTGGCGTACCAAGTTTGCTCAGGCCGAACAGACGGTGCGCGAACTCGGACCGATTTCCTTCCTGCGCTGGCGCCCGAGTGGCGGAGAAGTTGGTCAAACCGACCGGCGCTGGGATTACTTCTCAACGCTGGAAGCTCTGCATCACCAGACTGAAACGTGTACCAGCCGGGCCAACATTGAGTTGTCGTTCCTGCGAGACGTGCATTCCGCTGCTGTGGATGCCGGCGCTGTTGAAATCTGCTTGCTCAACGCGGGAACTCGACCGATCGCGTGCGCTTACTCGTACGTCAGCGGCAAGACCGTCGAGCCTGTGTTGCTGGCGTCGAGTTCGGACACCGGCTCTGCGGGCCTGCAACTGCTGCTGTGCCACATGATTCGAGACAGTTTTTCGCGTTGTGACGATCGGATGTTGTTCCGTTCTGAACAATCTCAACTCGTTGAGCTTTGGGCGAACGAGGTCGCTAATGCTGTGACCTACGGTCACTACGCCTGGATGTCTCCTCAAGCCCAGGCCCTGCGAATGCGAAAACGGCAAGCCAAGCCGACCACGAACATCGAGATTCCCACCGCAGGTGCGGCGCCCACTGGCAACAATCTTCGCCTCTATCGCGGTGCTTGACCCATGATGAAGCTCGGCTGCGTCGCCGCGGAATGCACTACTTCTGATGGATGTTCACGTCCCAGAGATGCAGCATGAACGGCGACGGTGGCGGCAACTCCCACGGCAGATGCCATTGGCGAGCTTGTGTGGCGAGGCTCTTGGGAGCGGGGTTGTAACGCAGCAGGGCCAGCCGCTTGCCGTGGCGGTCCCATTCTGCGACGTGAACTTGGCCGGGCAGATGGGCGGTGGCGACTCGCCGGCTCAAGGTGAGGTCCCAGGCACTGACCAGAGTCATCGTTTTGTGCTCGCCGGATGAACCTGATTCGTACCGCATACCGACCGTCCACAGGTATGAACCACCGGTAGCGAACGCGGCTGATGCCAGCATGCCGCGCCCGCCTTCCTGACGGGTGTCGATTGTTTGCAGGATCTCGCCGGTTTCCAGCTTGAGGATCGATACCTTTCGTGAGTAGTCCGCCACTGCCAGTCGTGCAGGGTTGAGGATGCCCTTGCCCTCGAGTTCCTGCGACATGTCATCCAGCGCCAATGCGCTCGGCAGATCGGCTAGCGGGACGCTCCAGATCACCTCATTCGACGGAACGCGCGACCGCACCAGTTGCGGTTTGGAGTCTTTAGACGCAACTCGCACGGGGGCCGGCGGCGCGCCATCGGTGACTTGACTCGCTTCATACTTCTCGACCTTCGCGCCCGAGATCGAGAGCAACGACTGGCAGTCACGTGAGAAAACCAGTCCCACGACTTCACCTGTATGCGGCTGGCTACGCGCCAGTCGTTCAAAGCGTCGAGGTTTCGGCTCAAACCGTTTGATCTCACTGAGTTTGGCGGGCTCAGTGGGGAGCATCTCACCCGCGGGCCCCCAGAGTTCGATCGAGCCGTCAACTTTGCCGATCGCGAACAGACAACCGCCGGGTGCGGCCACAACGCGGCGAGCCCCCATCTCGGAATAACGCAGTTTGTTGGTGTGCTTGCGGCTGTGTGGATTCGAATCAGGTCGCGCCGCAATCGTTGGATCGCGGTCCTCATGAGCTTCGATCAACTTGCCAGTCCGAGCATCCCAGAACTTGATAAGTGTGAACTCGCCGACTGTCGCGATCACCGATTCATCGCCTGAAATCGCGCCGTTCCACAAGTTCTCTTCGCGATTGTTCGTCGGGAATGTGCGTGTCAGCTTTGCTTCAGGGACATCGACCAACAAGACCTGGTCATACGTCACAGCCAGCTGCTGCACGTTGGACGTGAAGCTCAGCGATGGGGCGGGAATGGATCGGTCATCAAGCCCCGCGATGGCTCGACCCTGCATGCGGATTGTGAGATTCGGTGAAGGAGAATCTGCCGCAGGCTCGACAGTGGGTGGCGGCGGTTGACGACGCTCCAACTCGCGGTCGACCAACTCCTGACCTTCCGTTCGGAAGCGAGCCAGCACCGGCACCAGTTTGGCCGCGAAGACAATGACTGAAGCAGCCAGCCACAACTGCACGAGTTTGCGAACGTGTGCTGAGAACATGGTGACACCACCTCTGCCAACAGTGATCAAGAATCAAGAATACGGACACGCCGCTGCGCTACGCATCAGGCCTGATGCGGCTCAGGGCAGATCGATCGAGCACCAGCGGCGAAACGCGATGGTTCCGAAGATGAGCCCCAAGACACCCCCAACAGCTCCAAGGATAAGTTCGACGGCAGCTCCAGAATTGTTCTGATCGCGCCACGCACTGGAGAGAAACCACGGAGTCATGACCGTCACCAACAGCAACGACTGTGCGATCAATGTCATGACCGAGTATCGGAATGAGGCGACCAGGGCGCACGCGCCAAAACTGAAGACTTGGCCGCACAGACAGAATGCTGCCGCCTCCCACAGGACTGGTGACTCGCTGAACTGCCGCAGGAAAACAAACAGTAAGACGACTTGCAGAATCAGCCACAGACTGAGGTACCTTCCGAGGTCAGTCAGCAGCGCTAACGCATTTTCAATCACCCATTGTTGTCGAGTAGCTGGTCGCAACGATTCATAGCCCAGGCGAGGCCAGCGCATGATCCACGTAATCCATTGAGCCCAGGGCAACGTGAAGGAAAACAGCAGCGGCAGCGACAACGCGGAGCGGAAGTGTTGGTCTGTCGTCAGTTCAGAGCGTGCCAGGTACAGGATGAACAACTCTGCCGCGGCGACAATCAGCACCATCGCCCACAAGTTCGTTCGCCCGTACTCGCCAATTCGGAGGAGTGAAATTCGCTGCCAGAGCGTGACCGCCGGCTTGCTGGTGATGGCCGCCAGTCGCCGGTCCGAAGATGCCAGAGCCCAGTCCCACCACCACTTGTAGTCAGACATCTGAGTTCGCAACTGATTGCGCACGGTCGCGGCTCGCAGGTCTCCGATATGCATCGGCTGCACCCTGCCATAATCCGGGTCGTCCTCGGTCAGCTTCATCAGATGATCCACCAGCAGCGCCAACCACGCGACGTTTGCAGACAGCAAACTCCAGGCTAACCAGGGCTCACGACCAGCAAGCATCTCCACCATCACGGCGCGCAAGTGCGGAACAATCGGGACCAGAACAGCGAACACGTAGAGGAGCACCGACACGAATCCGGGACGCGCTCCCAGGTGCAGGCTGAGGGAAATCGCGTACAGGGCGACCGCGAATATCCCCGGTAGTTGCCAGTTCAGCTCCTCGACTCCGACCAAACTCAAGCCCAGAAAGCACGCAATCAGCAGTCCCGCGACAATCAGGTGCGGGACTCGATAACCCGGCATCAGGCTCGCCCGCGGAGACGCGATTTGCTGCTTGAGATGGATGCCGATCAGGAACACGGGAAAGGCCACCGTCATCAGCAGCCGAGGCAGGAAAACAATCTGCGATTCGATCGTCCCGTTACGTTTGTTGAGCAGCATTCCGATGCCCATCAGCAACGCCGCGCCCAGCACAAGCATGAGCCTGCGTGTCATATAGGTGAGCAGCACTTGACGATATCTACTCATGATGCAGCTCCAGGAAGATCTCTTCGAGATTCAGATCCTCAACGCTGACTTGTGCCTGCCAGTCTCTCGCGAGTCGCTCCGGCAGTTCGGGAAGGAAGCCACGCAGGCTGAATACCGCGCTAGTTCCGTTGGCCTGGCAGTTCAGAATTCCGGGCAGATCTCGCAAGCCGCTGGGCAGCCCTGTCGGCACCACGATTCGCAGCCGCTTCACGGATTCCTTCAGTGAACTCAGTTCGTCGTCATAGACAATCTTGCCATCCTTCAGGACGGCGACCTGATCAGCCACTCGCTCCAGGTCCGATGTGATATGCGTCGACAGCAGGACGGTGCGGTTTCCGTCCATCGCGACGTCCAGCAGCGTTGCCAGGAACTGTCTCCGCGCGGATGGGTCCAGGCTGGCCACTGGCTCGTCCAGCACGAGCAGTTCAGGCTCATGCCCCAAGGCCAGCACGATGCCGAGCTTCTGTGTTTGTCCTGTCGACAGTGTCCCGACGCGCTCGTCTGTGTTGAGTTCCCATTCCTTGAGTAGCCGCTCGACGAGTCCCTGATTCCAGCGGGCGTAGAACGCTCCCGTGTAGGCCGCGATCTGTCGCACCTTCATCCACGGATAAAGGCTGACTTCCTGGGGCACAAAACCGAGCCGATTTTTCGCTGCGGCCGAGAGTTTGGTGGCCGGTTCGCCGAGTATTCGGGCTTCGCCCGTCTGCGGAGTCAGCAGGCCAAGCGCGCATTTCAACAGAGTTGTTTTGCCCGCGCCGTTCTTGCCCAGCAAACCGGTCACCGTGCCGCGACGCAGCGTGAAGTCGAGGTTGTCGAGGACCACCTTGTGCTTGAATCGCTTGGTCACATTGCGCAGTTCAATGACGGACTCAGTCATGGTTGAGATCCTTCAGCAAGGGGGTTAACGCGGCGATGACCTGCTCGCTGGTCAGTCCCAACTGGAATGCTTGCGCTACCACCTGTTCGAGCAAGGGCAGCAACGACTGCTGGCGCTCCTTCACCCCGCTGCGAGGTTTCGCGGGGGCCAGCACGCGCATGCCTTGCCCGCGAACACGCTCGATGATTCCGTCGCGTTCCAGCAACGAATACGCCTTGGACACGGTCATCGGATTCACCTCCAGTTCCTCGGCGATCTGACGCACCGAGGGGAGCATCTCTTCCGCGTTCAAGCGGCCCGTCTTGATCAGAGTTCGCACCTGATCCATCAACTGCCGATAGATCGGCACGCCCGACGACGGGTTGATCTGGAAGAGCAGATTGGAATTCATGTCGTTCTCTCCAACCGCACGACTCGGAACAGCAACTGTTATCGACGCGTCGCTGTAGTGTATTAAGACTATAAGACACCGATGCGCGTTTCAAGTGGAAAAGTTTCGGATTTACGAGGGGACACGTCATTGGTTCGTGGCGAAGCTCGCGACGCGAGCGCTAGCTCGTGGTAGGAGTGTCTGTCGAAACTCGACGGATTCCTCGCATTAGCAGTTCTTGCTCCCCTCGCCCCAGTAACCTGGGGAGAGGGGCTGGGGGTGAGGGGCGCC
>CAYLTY010000022.1:0-37654 GCA_964386705.1 uncultured Planctomycetaceae bacterium | reverse complement strand
TTGTTCTGTACACCCGTGTGGTTTCGGTTGTATTGTTTGGGTGCCCCCCCCCGCCCCGTGTTCGGGGGGGGGGGGGGGGGGGGGGCGGCCCCGCCACCGCAGCAAGAGTCCAGAATGGTCGCTGTCCGCAGAGCAATGTCGCCTGATTGCTGCTGAACAAGACCTGGAGAACCCCTCACCCCTCTCCCCGGGAATACCGGGGCGAGGGGTGAGATTTCGCGCAATCGTTGGCTCGAGTGCCGGCCAGCCCCGTCGCATCGAATTCTTTGATGAAACAGCTCGCGCAGGTCGATCTGAGAGTCGACTGGTAGACCAAATCTCCGAGACCCCTAAACTTCTGCTTTGAGGGCTCGGAGCTGTTTGCCGGGTCTTGTTCGTCGTCCGCAACTGCTGCAGATCCAATGACCGAATCGCTTCAAATTCCAGTGCTTGATTGCCGTCAACAGAATGCCCGTGAAGCTCTTGATCGCCTGCGCGACAAGCTCAGCCCGCGCGGCGACATCGTTTCGGAAGCGGGCCGCAAACGGACGATCGAGCTCTTCGGAGAACCGCTTGCTCCGCAACAAGTCGTCGAACGCATCTGCCGTGATGTGCAAACGCGCGGGCTGACGGCACTGCTCGAATACACGGCAAAACTGGATCGCAAGGAACTCGACGCGAAGAGTATGAAGGTCTCGCTCGACGAATTACGAGACGCGCACTCCAAGGCCGATCCAGAATACCTCGCGACGCTGCGCCGCATTCGAGCCAACATCGTCGAGTTTCAATCAGCGTTGTTGTCGCAGACAGTGCGTGTGGTGCGCGAACAAGGCCCCGCACGGATTGAACTGCGGCAGCGATATGTACCGCTCAAACGCGTTGGCATCTGCATTCCCGGCGGGGCAGCCGCCTATCCTTCAACGCTGTTAATGACGGCTGTGCCTGCTCAAGTTGCGGGAGTCAAGGAGATCGCAGTCGTTGTGCCCCCGTCGGCGTTCGGCGGCTACAACGTCGATCTCTTGGCTGCCTGTCACGAACTGGGCGTCACCGAGGTGTACCGCGTCGGCGGTGCTCAAGCAGTTGCCGCGTTGGCTTATGGAGTCGAAGGCATTGAGCGAGTCGACAAGATCGTCGGCCCCGGCAGTATTTTTGTCGCGCTCGCCAAGCGGTTCGTCTTCGGGGAAGTCGACATCGACAGCATCGCCGGTCCCAGCGAAGTTGTTTTGCTGGCCGATGAAACTGCCAACGCGGAGTTCGTGGCGAGCGACCTGATCTCTCAAGCTGAGCACAGCCCCGGTTCGGGCGTGCTGATTACGTGGCATGAACCATTGGTCGCTCAAGTGCAACAGGCCCTCGCCCGGCAACTGGCGAAGCTGCCGCGAGGTGATCTCGCTGCCGTGAGTCTCAACGAATACGGCGCGCTGATTCTTGCTCGCAACAAGGACGAAGCCGTGGAACTCACAGATCTGATGGCCGCCGAGCACTTGCATATCTCGACGGCAGATCCCGAGGCGATGTTGTCGCGCATTCAGAATGCCGGAGCGATCTTCATGGGGCATCACACGCCGGTTGCTCTTGGAGACTACGTCGCCGGACCGTCGCACGTGCTGCCGACGGGAGGCACCGCTCGGTTTGCAAACGGCTTGTGCGCGAATGATTTCCTGAAGCGTTCGTCGGTGATCTGGTACAACGAGGCTGCTCTAGCCGCTACGGCGGATGACGTTCGCCTGATGGCTGCAAAAGAAGGGCTGACCGCGCACAGTGCGAGTGTTGATGTCCGGCTGAGTTGAGCTGGCCCTTTGCGTTCGCGACGTTTTCATCGGAGCTTGCGTCGTGCCTTTGTCGTTGCCTGTCATCCCGATGACGCTGGCTGAGTTTTCTGCCATGCCGCATCGTCTTGGCTGGAAGCACGAGTATTGGGACGGTGCCGCGCGGTTGTCGCCGAAGGCCTCTGCGGTCGTTGAGTTTCGTCGAGCGGTTGCGGCGCCGATTGTTGTCCGCCCGCGACGCGACCTGCTCGTCAGGCCTATCGAGCGATCAGACGCGGATGCTCTCGCGGACTTATTCCAAGCCTCATTCGATAGTGCAATTGAGTTCGCCGGATACTCAGATGCGATGCTGGGACAGCGAGCGCAGGAAAGCATGGCCGAGTTCTTTGCGCCCCAGCGCGGGCGTTTTGAAGCCGGGCAGCGCGCGGGGCGACCGTGCGAATGGCCAGGTACATCCTTCGTTGCAGAATCCGCAGGGCAGATCATCGGTGCGGCGATGATTCGCGAAGTGAGAGCCGGCCCGATCCTCGAACCGATCTTCATAAGACCTGACAGTTTGCGTGAAGGAGTTGGAGGGCTGCTGTTAGCCTCAGCTCTCGGCGCCCTGAAATCAGCGAAGACATTCGAGGGCGCCGCGGTCGACGTTCTTTACAGTCGTTGCCATCTCGGAAACCCGGTGAGTTTTGCCTGGCATACCCGTCACGGCTTCGAGGAGGTCCCCAATCTGCCGGCTGCCCAACATCGCTGGCAGCATTACTTGCAACAGGCCCATGCTTTGAAACTGCAGGGCAATGTTGCAGCCGCCAGCGCCGCGCAGGCCGAAGCAGATCGTCTTGCTCAGCAAATCGCGGATCTGGAAAGCAGTGACGATCCCTTCGTTTGGGGCTTGGTGTCAGAGTAGCGACTCAGGTGTAGCGCACAGCTCTGTGTTCGGGCTCGAAGTATTCCGGCAGTAGACTGTCCACTTGCAGCAGGCCCTTGCGGGTCAGGCGGACATCGCGGTCGTGAACTTCGAGATACCCGGCGGCTTCCTGGTTGTGGAACGCGTCGCCAAATTCTTTGAGAATGTTGACGCCGAACTTCTCCTCGAAGGGCATTGTGCTGAGATGTCCTTCTTTCATCTGCAGGACCATTTCGCGAATCAGGCGTTGATGATCGTTCGGACGGAAGGCGCGGTTGATGGGCAATTGGCCTGACATCACGGTCGCCTGATAGTCTTCTATCCTGTCCAGATTCTGGTAATGCACGCCCTGCAGATGCCCGAACGACGACACACCTGTGGCCAGCAGATCGGCGCCGCGCCACACCTGATCGCGATAGACGAAGTGGTCGGTGTCGAGGCTCCGCACCAGTTCGTTGCCGCTGGAGATCTGATATCCCTCTTGGAGCAGCCGATTGAAGGCTTCATCAACCCAGCGGCGTTTGGTCGCCCAATCCGCGACGGGCGATGAGATCCCGAACTCACGCATCTCTTTCGAGATCAGCGTGTTGAAGGGCAGTTCCATCTGATAGATGGTGATGTTGTCTGGTTCGAGTTCGATGGTTTTGTCGATGCAACGCTGCCAGTTCTCGTCGGTCTCGCCGATCATGCCGGCAATCAGGTCAATGTTGACCTGCGGAAAACCGACCTGCCGAATCCAACCATAGGCGCGTGCGATCTCGGGCGTGAGATGTGCGCGACCATTCTCTTCCAGAATCTGATCGCTGAAGTTTTCCACTCCCAGAGAGACCCGAGTCACTCCGATCTCACGCAGCGTTTCAACCTTCTCAAGGCTGAGAGTGCCGGGTTCGCATTCGAACGTGACTTCGGCTGCTGTCTCCCAGGAGACGTGCTGGCTCAGCTTGTCGCGCAGGAAACGCAGCTGTTTTGAACTCAGATAAGACGGAGTGCCACCTCCAAAGTAGACGAAATGCAAGGGACGCCCTTGAACCGCCGGTTGATGACTCAACAGTTCAATTTCTCGCGCCAGGCATTCGACGTAGTCCTCAATGGCGCGCGCGTTCTGGTTGGTGTAGACGCGGAAGTAGCAGAACTTGCAGCGCTTGCGGCAGAACGGAATGTGGATGTAGAGACCAAGCGGCACCGTTGGGTCGGGCGCGGAAGTCATCGCGCGTTCGATCTCCGGGACATTTTCGCGAGTCCACAGCGAGAACGGGGGATAGTTTGAAATGAAGTAGCTTCCGACTTCAGTCGTGCTGGATGTGTCTGTGGTCATTGCGAAAGCCATTTCCAGGGCGGGTGAGACGATCGCTCGTCAATGCAGTGGCAGACCAGCATCCTACGTTGCGGAAAGCACGGCCCGCCACACTCGAAGAATTCATGAACCCTCCCATCGCGAAACCCGCATGGGTTCACGAACCACGGGGCGGCGTTTCCCACGTCAGCCGCCTCAGCCTCAGGCTGTTCGTTACCACGGATACGCTGCTGGCTGCCATGGCCGCGGCGGCGAACATGGGCGGCATCATCACTTTGAGCCACGGATAGAGCACGCCCGCGGCCAGTGGAATACCAATCGAATTGTAGATCAGTGCGAAGAACAGGTTCTGTCGGATTGTTCGTAGCGTCGCCCGTGACATGCGAACTGCGGCCACCAGGGTTCGCAGATCATTCCTCACGAGCGTCACGCTGGCGGCTTCGATCGCAATGTCGGTGCCCGAGCCAATAGCGACTCCCACATCGGCTGCGGCAAGCGACGGAGCATCGTTCACTCCATCCCCGACCATCGCGACCTTCTGGGAACCCTTTTTAAGGTCCGCGACAACCGCGGCCTTCTGATGCGGCAGCACCTCGGCGTAAACGGCATCGATGCCGACCTCTTGCGCGACGACATTGGCAACTTCCTGCCGATCTCCAGTCAGCATCACGACGCGCAGCCCCAGGGCTTTGAGTTCGCGAATGGCGTCCGCAGACGACGGTCGACTTTGGTCGGCGAACAGGATGCACCCCAGAACCCTGTCGACTGCTTGACCAGATGGATCATCAACAACCGATTGCGACACAAACACCGGCGTGTGACCGGCAGCATCTGCAGGAACCGCAGCATCGCCACCAACGAACCTGACAGTGCCCACCTTGATCAGAGAACCATCAATCGTGGCGCTGGCACCAGATCCCGGTCGAATGCTGAAGTCGCGCGCGGTGGCAAAGGTGAGCCCGAGTTGCTCGGCATGCTGACAGATCGAACGGGCAATCGGGTGCTCTGCGTACTGCTCAACGGAAGCGGCCAGTCGCAGCACTTCCTGCTCGGTTGTGTCTCCAGAGCAGACGATGCGCGAAACGGCGGGACGGCCCAAGGTGATGGTTCCAGTCTTGTCGAGCACGATCGTCGAAACCCGAGCGAGGTTTTCCAACGCTTCGCCCGATCGAAACAGGATCCCCGATTCTGCTCCGCGACCAACGGCGACCATGATGGCCGTTGGCGTCGCCAAGCCCAATGCGCACGGGCAGGCGATCACCAGCACATCGACGGCCGCCAGCAACGCTTCACGCCAACTCGCCATCGCCAGCCATGTGGCGAAAGTCAGCGCGGCGATCACCAGCATGATCGGCACGAAGTACGCGCTGACGGTGTCAGCCAGTCGCGCAATCGGAGCTTTCGAAGTTTGAGCGTCACGCACGAGATCGACGATCTGGCGCAGCAGCGTTGCATCACCGACATGTTCCGCCCGAAACACAAAACTGCCCGTTTGATTGGTCGTGGCGCCAATCACGCGATCACCGATCTTTTTGCTGACCGGCACCGATTCGCCAGTCATCGTGGCTTCATCGATCTCGCTTTGACCATCGATCACGCTTCCATCGACCGGAACTCGCTCGCCGGGACGTACCCGGATCAGGTCGCCAACACGCAGGGCATCGATATCGACGGTCTGTTCTTCATAGTCCGTAGCAGCGAACTCTCCCGGGGCAAGGACACTTTCAACGGCAGGGGAGCGGTCAACGACATCCAGAGCGAACAGCATCGGTGGTGCCTTGGGGCGCAGCACGCAGGCAGTCGCTGGTTGCAGTTCCAGCAGCTTGTTGATGGCGCTCGCGGTCTTGCGTCGAGCCCGCTCTTCGAGCACTCGGCCCAGCAGCACGAAGGTTGTAATCATGGCTGCGGGTTCATAGTGAATCGGGGGTGTTCCACCCCACCACGCGGACGGCAGCACTGTGCCCAACACGCTGATTACGTAGGCGGTACCCACACCGATTGCGACCAGCGTGTTCATGTCCGCGGTGTGATGCCGAGTCGCCTGCCAGGCTGCTGCAAAGAAACCTCGACCTCCCCAAAGCACTACAGGCGATGTGAGCGCGAGCAGCAGCCAGTCGCTTCCGGCAAAATGCAGATGAGCCATGCTGATGACAAACACCAGCAGCGCGAGCGGCAGAACGATTGCGAAATCTCGCCAACTGGCAGCGGACGGTTCGGCAACGGGTTGAGACGACATCGCCTCGTATTGATAGCCGAGGTTGCTGATAGCGTCTTGAAATCTGGATGCGGCATCAGTTCGCCGCAGACGCTGCTCGTCGTACCGGGCCTGCACTTCGTGCGTCGCGAGATTCACTGCGACGCGCGTGACGCCATCGATCGCTCCCAGAGCACGCTCAACTCGTCCTACACAACTCGCGCAGTGCATCCCATGCACAAAGAACCTGAGTGATTGCGACGTACCACCTGAGGATGTTTCGGAGCGCGTAACCATGCGGCTGAGTTTAGGCCAAGCTGTGCCGTCGCACAGCAAGCAACTCAATGGGCATCAGCGTCGAAATTACTCGCGGTGTATTTCCGAAGCGGATTCACCATCCAGGCGCATTTCGCTCAGAGCGATCGGGCCGGCGGGCGAGCTGACCTTGAACAGCACCTCGCGACCGAACATGGCGCGCGGCCAGTTGACGTTCGTGGCGAGTTGTTCATCAATGGCGACCAGCAGGCGATCGCCCGTCATTGTGATTCGCAAGTAGCAGGCGGGCTTGATGTCGCTCAATTCCATGCGCTGCAGCATCAGTTCGCCTGACGAGTCCACTTCCCGGACTTCGAGCAAGTGAGGCGTCAGCTCGATGTGCACATACTCGTTACCGTCAACAGCCTGCAGATCGAAGTTGGCGGCGACGGCTTGAGCATCCAGCATTGTGCTGGCGACTCGCAGCCCGATCGAGCAGCGGAGATATGGCTGCCGGAATGTTGCGGGATGGGCCGAAAGATTGCTGAGCAGCGAATCCTCTTCGAACAGCCAGTCCTTCGCTTGCCAGAGGTCGGGGCGAAATGGCTTCAACCAGCTTTCGCGCCGTTGGCTGGCGGGTAGAGTCGCAAAGGGTACTTCCGACGGTTGCTGCTCATTGGAGGTTGCTACGATCAAGGCGGCCGCTGGAGCAACCGAGACCGTGTGAGCGTCTTCAGGTCGAGAGACATCAGGTTCGGATTGCTGGAGCAATCGCCACGTAGCGAAGGAGCTCAGCAACACGCACGAAACGCCCAGTCCGAACTTTCGCTCTCGACCGCTCGACATGATTTCGGCGCCTGTCTGAGATGCCGCTGTCGCCATACCGCCACTGATTTTTGCTGCTCGCAGTCTCACAACGCAAACCTTTCACCCCAAAAACAAAGTCTTGGGATGATCGAGCGAATCGGCTCCGTAACTGAAACCGATCCGCTGAACTCAAGTGGACGTTGAGACCACCGAAGCAGTCTTAGTAGCTGGAACTGTTATAGCGGTCCTGCAGTGTCGGAAGCATCTCTTGATGAGCGTCCCACAGCTTCTTCAGTGGGTACGTTTCCGGCACGGGCTTGCCCAGCAGATCCAGCGCCTTATGCCAAATCAGCACGCCCCACATGCCCTCTTCGACCGTCAATTCTTCCGTGGCCAGTTCAGTGAATTTGGCCAGCATACCCGCATACAGCCCCATGCCTTCTTCAAGCAGCTTGCGACCACGGTCCAGTTCACCGGCTTTCACGGCTCGTTCGCCTTCGTAGAGCAAGCGGTGTGCTTTCGCCATGTCGGTTTCAGCTTCCGCACGTGCACGCTCGCGCCAGTAACGGTAGTTCGCGACCTTTTGATAGTGGTCAATCCAGTGCCGAATGACCTCTTCTTTGACGTTGCTGGCCTTCGCGAGTGCTTTCACGTCGTCTTCATCGGCTTCCATTTTCACCAGACACTGCGAGGTCTGAAACTCGGTCTTGCCGAAGTCTTGAGTCCATTCCTGGAAGGCCTGTGCGAAGATCGTGCGGGCGAGATTGAACTTCTCTTCAATCGCCGCCGCTTCCTCTTCCTTGTTCTCCTTCGTGATGTACTTGGCGTCGCGCTGTTGAGCGTCTGCGTAGTCCAGAGTGGATCGTGCGGGATAAGACCGGAACAGGGCGCGCATCATGATGTGCTGCACGCGAGTCTCTTCCTTCTGGTTCGCCGTGATGAACCAGTCCTTCGCGACGAGGTAGTTGTCCTTTTGCGAGGGGTTGATTTCCGGATCCGCCTGTCCCTTGAACTGGGCGGTGTTCGGATCACTCACGAAGTACTTACGGAAGTAACGCCATTCGTCCGAGCGGCCAATCTTCTGACCCCAGTTGCGACCGGTGTCCCAGAAGAGTTCCGGAACGTCCTGATTGCGCTGAGTTCCACGTTGCGAGAACTTGCCGCCTTCTTTCACCCAGAAGAAGCGGTCGGGAATCGCGTCCCATTCCGCCGAGACATTGAATGCCAGGTTCCAGGACAGGAACCGCCAGACTTCGATGTAGTGCGGCTGCAGCATGATCACCGATTCGGTGGTCGCGCGCATCTTGGCCCACTCTTTGTGGTCCTTGTAGTAGTCCAGATCCATACGCAGCAGGTTCACGGCTACGCCGCGCAGACCCAGCAGCAGTAGGTTCATCGTGGCGCTGGTTGGATCGACGCGTCCCAGACTGGCTTCACCCAAGTCTTTCTCGGTACGCATGCGAGCCAGCACACCGCCATTGGATGTACCGCCCGCTGGCATGCCCAGAACGATGATCGGGATGAGTAACACGAGCATGCCCACGAAGTAGGCAATCTTTCGCTCGCGTGAAGAGAGCTTGTTCATTTCGCCTCCAGTTCACGCAGAATAAGGCTGAAGTAGCCGAGCAGAATGCAGGGCAGAGCGAACCCGAGAGTAACTGCAATTGACGGCAACAACGCACCGGCCCAGGGAACATCCAGCCCCTTGCCCACCCAACCCGCCATCCAGAACGATCGCAGGTCAGGAATCACGTTGCTGGCCAGCCGCAGCGTTTCGGATGGGACGCGGTCGAGGGTTTGAATGGCAGTTGCCAGACCGCCTTCAGGCAAAGGAACCGTCTGATTCATCTGAGTCACAAGGCGGTAAACTGATTCGAGTGCGCCGCCGCCAACTTGCTTGCCGGAGACCACCTTGTCCATGAAGTCGTGAGCCGGTTGCCCGAGTACCACCATGCAGAAGCACAGCAGCGTGGCGATCGGACCTTTCACGAAGCAACTGGCGGTTACGCCGATCATCACGATCAAGACGATCATCAACCAGATGCCAAGCATCGCCTTGCAGTAACCGAAGGCGAACGACTGATCGGGCAGCTTGCGGACGAAGAAGTCGCCCAGCGAAACGCCGATGTACTGACCACGGTCCAGACACTGCACCTTCACGGTCAGCTTGCCGTCCGCGACGAGATCCTTGTAGAGATCGAACGTCTCGATCTTGCCCTTCTCGTTCTTGAATTCGACCTTTCGCTCGACATCAAGCTCGTTCTGAGAAAACTCCGCCACGTTGAAGACTGGCAACGGAACTTCAGTCTTCTTGGCTTCGTTGACGAGTGTGTAACGCACTCGCAGCGTGCGGTTCATGTCGCCTTTGTAAGTTCGAAAGGCTTCGAATCGCGATTCCAGACGCAGCTTGTCAGGTTCGCCCGCAGGCATCGGGAAATCCCAGATCGCAGCTGCTTTGGTTCCGCCTTCGATGAACTGGCGAGTTTCGACAATGTCACCAACGTTGACGCCCTGCCCAGGAGCGCCGGTACGGTCGAGGAAATGCAGGTTACCGTAGATCGGCACGCGGCAGATCAGCGGTACGCTGTCTGGCACCTGACGCACAATCCAGACGTAACCGACTACCCCCATCACTCCCACGATTAACGTTGAGATGGCTGAGAAGCCGAGCATGCGACCAATCACGACCTCATTACGTCGGGCGGGTTTCGTGACCACGGTGTGCAGCGAACGCACACGGATGTCTTCGGGAATACCCCAACAGGCCAGCAACATGGCCACCGGCAGAACCAGCCAGCTCACCGCTGTGAACACGAACCCGACGTAGACTTCGACGTCCAGTTCCGGGCGGTTTGAGTCACCGGTTAAGAACCAGCTCGCGAACATAAACAGCACGCCAAAGACGACGAAGACCAGCAGCGCCTTGCGTCGAATGGCTTCCTTGAAGGTCAGCGAGCTGATGGCGAGCACGCGTCGTGCGGACAACGAAGTGAAGTCGCGTGCGGCCTGGCCGAGTCCAGCGCCAACTCGCGCGGGGCCCACGGCACCGTACATCGCGAACGACGTCACGATGGCCACAATGATGCCGACGAGCGCGATCACACCGAACGTCAACGCCCATCTGACCAGACCTGCGACGAGGTCAAAATCTACGGGCTGGAGTGATAGTCCTAACATAGTCAGTCGTCTCTTGAAGGATGCTGGTCACCGGATTGAACCGGGCTTGCGAGTGCCGAACCTGTCCAGTCGAAACGCCCAACACCTGCAGCGGCATCGAGCGAACGAAATCAGCTTTGAGGTGGCTTGGCAGCGTCTGCACCTTCGGGAACGTACCGCTGGCCCGGACGCTCCTGGCTGCGGCGAATAGTCTTGAGAAACAGTTCTTCGAGGCTGTTGGTCGGATGATCAACGCTCTGCACTTTCGCGTTGTGCTTCGCGAGCACCGCTTCCACTTCCGCGATCGCTTCCGGTGTGAGCTTGTCAGTCCGAATCTGAGTAACACCCTGCTCCTTGAGCAGTTCATCCACACGGCCCAGTTCCTTCAATTCGCCGCCGTACAGAATCGCAATCCGGTCGCACACGTCCTGCACGTCCGCCAACAGGTGGCTCGACATGACGACCGTCTTGCCCTGAGCCTTCAGCTTCAGGATTAGATCTTTCATGAAGCGGCTACCCTGAGGATCGAGGCCGCTGGTTGGTTCGTCCAGGAGGACCAGGTCGGGGTTATTGATCAGCGCTTGAGCGAGACCGATACGCCGCGTCATACCCTTCGAGTATTCCTTCAGCTGACGGCGGCGAGCATGTTCGATATCCACTTCCTTGATGAGTTCATCTGTTCGGCGCTTGCGTTCCGCAGCGGGCATATCGAACAGGCGGCCGTAGAAGTCGAGCGTCTCGTCCGCATTCAGGAAGCGGTAGAGATAGGACTCTTCGGGCAGGTAGCCGATCTTCTCATTCTTGCCGACGTCCGTTGCCGGGCGGCCGAGAATGGTGATGTCGCCTTCGGTCGGGAACAGCAGCCCCAGCAGCAACTTCATCGTCGTGGTCTTGCCTGAACCGTTCGGCCCCAGCAACCCGAAGACTTCGCCCCGATAGACATCGAGGCTCAGCGAATTGAGGGCTCGCACTTTCTTGCGACCCCAGAAGTCTCGGTAGATTTTGGTGAGGTTACGAATCTGAATAACCGGTTCAGCACTCATGTAGCTTGCCCTGAGATGTCACAACGTCAACAAACAACAACTCCGCACCACAAACACACGAGAAGACCGAGCAGAGCGTTCGCCCGAGTCTGCAAAGCAGCCTGCGTACGTGCGAAATGATGCGAGCCGCAAATCGCAATCACGAATCGTCATCAGTTTTCTGAATTTGGTAGCACCTGCTGGTTTCCGGACTTCGCCCGACGAGGTTGTTCCTGTCCGGCGGAAACTCCGGCTGTCTACCCTGATCTGAACTTTAAGACTGTCCGAATAGCGATTCAAGACCCGCGAATGCGCCAGATACACGGTCGGGGCATTGATTTCATCGAACATTTACAGACTTGCTCGGCATTAGCCCGAAGTCCCGTACGATGTGCGGATGACCCATGATCTCCGGGTCGTATTCGTCCTCCACGTTAGGCAAGCTTGACCGGTCCGCAACGTGGAACCGAAGCTCGGGAGGTTCTCACCGCACAAAAAGAAAAGGGGCCGAGCGGCATTCCTTCGCAGCTCGGCCCACTTCAATCAGGCATATCCGTCCTTGGCGACCCACCATTTCGCCTGGGAGAGTTGCACACTCCGGACCGCGTCCTATCGGCCCATACGCGGGAGTGGCAACCGGCAAATGTCGCTTGGTGCGGCGACACTCACCACGCCCAGTCCTTTGAGCGTCTTCCTCCGCATTGCCCGGTTGGCAGGCGGATGGCTACTCATACGCTTGCTCTGCAATCTTGTCGTATTGGCTGTCGAGTTCGCTGACGTACTTCTCCCAGCGAGCGGCGTCCCACACTTCTGCGTGGTCGTTGACGCCTAGCAGCACAACATCACGGTCAAACCCGGCAAATGTTCGTAACCGTTCGGGAATACGGATCCTTCCTTGAGTGTCGAGGTCTGTATGTTCAGCACGCGCGTACAGCAATCGCATGTAGTCCCGGACTCCGGACTTAGCTGACTTTTCACCGAAGCGTTCAGCGAGCGAATCAAAGGCGGCTGGAGTGAACAGAGCGAGCGATTTCTCCGTCCAGGGAGCGATGACCAATTCTTTGAGTGATTCCCCACCGAGGTCATCGCGAACACGCTTCGGGACCGCGATTCGTCCTTTCTCGTCGAGTGATCGTGGCCATGTGCCCGTCAGAGCCATTCATCACCTTAACCAGAATTCACCGCTGCGACCCACTTGTCCCCACGGCGTGCCACAAAGATAGCCGGGCAAATCTGATGTTCAAGAGCGAACTCCGGACGTTTTCTACGGCAAAGTCCGCCAAGTCCGCATAATCGCTACGAATTAGCGGGTTATCGCATTCAAAATTTCTCTGTCGGGATTCCCTTCGCGATCAGCAGCACACGAACGGAACAAAACCCAACCGGGGGCTCGGAATGGGCTGAAGTTGGATACTTGGAGGGGCACAAAGCTGGCGATGAAGTGGGCTCAGCCATCAACATGCAGCATGGTCATCCCGTTGGTGGGGAGACGTGGGGAATCTCAGACGATCAGGATTCGCGGTGGCTGACTTTTCATCCGACTTGGGAACGAGTCAGGAACATCAACCGATTCGTATCGATCGTGAGCCCCGCTGGTTCGATCTGTCGATGTTGATGGAGACCACGTCTCTCAAGCAGATTGAGTTTCGACGCGAGACGGCATCTACCAATGATGATGCTTTGATGCTCGGGGCGATCGTTGATCGAACGCCCTTGCTGGTACTGACCGAGTCACAGCTTGGCGGTCGTGGGCGGGGCAGCAACCGCTGGTGGGCCAGTGATGGCGCTCTCACGTTTTCTCTGTTACTTGAGCCAGCTCAGTTTGGCATCAGTGCCGAGCGGTTGCCGCTGATGTCACTTGCGACGGCGATGAGCGTCGGGGACCTCTTGGGCGAGCTAGCGATTAGTCATGCGGTCGGCTTGAAGTGGCCGAATGATGTGCAACTCAACCGTCGCAAGATCTGCGGAATCCTTGCTGAGACATTGAAAGGGCGCAGCGATCGGTTGGTGATCGGCGTTGGCCTGAATGTTGCGAACAGCCTCAAAGAGGCACCGCCCGAGATCCAATCGCTCGCCACCTCACTGCTGGATGAGACTGGCATCCAATATCCGCTGACCGACGTCTTAGTTAGGTTCTTGCAACTACTCGAACGCCGCCTGAAGGCACTGGGGGCGGGTAAGGATGATCTCTTTCAACGTTGGCCGCGCCACTGCGTGCTGACAGGACAACTCGTCAAACTCGAAGCCGGTGAGCAGATTGTTCAAGGCATCTGTCGAGGTCTCGGCCCGCACGGCGGCCTGCTGATCGAACGCGGCGCTGAACTCAAAGAATGGTTCGGCGGTGTTGTTCGCGTTGTCTCGTGAGCTGCGATCACATGCCTGCGTTGGGATGAATCTGACTTAGATCAGTTCGGGCAGTGGCTTCTTGCCATCGACTACATATTGAGGTCGACCAGCCAGGTCATTCAGCTTCGTTTCGAGATCGATGCCGAGATGTCGATAGAGTGTGGCGATGACCTCGGCGAAGTGGATCGGTCGATCGACGATCTCGGCACCCAGACGATCGGTTGAACCGATCACCTGCCCGGCGCGAATGCCGCCACCGGCGAGCACTCCACCGCCGACTTGCGGCCAGTGGTCTCGTCCGGCTTCAGCGTTGATACGCGGCGTGCGACCGAATTCACCCCAGGCCACGACCATCACGTCGTCCGCCATGCCACGTGCATGCAGATCTTCAATCAGTGCCGACAGGCCCTGATCGAACGGCGGCAGGTGCGTGTTCTTCATGCCGTTGAAGTTGTCGCTATGAAAATCCCAGCGACCGAAGTTGAGCGTCACCACTCGCGCACCCGCCTCGATCAGGCGGCGCGCCATCAGGAAGTGTTCAAGGTTTCGCGGAGCACCGTCACCGAAGTTATTGGAATCGCCCTTGCCGTAGCGCTCGCGCGTCACGGCGTCTTCTTTAGAGAGATCCAGCGCATCGACCAGCTTGCTGGAGGTCAGGATCTCGAACGCCTGACGAGACAGGGAGTCCATGCCGCTCATGGTTCCCGTGCCGTCTACATCGCGTCGGATCTGATCCACCGATGCCAGCAGTTGCTGACGGTCATTCAATCGCGCCGCATCAATCCCATTCAGGACCATGTCCGCGCGTCCGGGTCCAGATGGTCGGAACGCCGCATGAGAAATGCCCAGATAGCCCGGCAGCCCCGGCGAGCCGTAAGGCGGATGACCAGTGTCGGGTGACAGTCCGACAAACGGTGGCACGGCTCGACTGCGCGAACCCAGCAGTTTGGAAACCGTCGACCCGACCGAGGGCCAACCGCCCGGTGGCTGTTGTCGCTTCGATCGGCCTGTGTAGCAGATAAATGAATCGTGATCGCCGTCGGGCGAACCGTAGACCGACCGCAGCGGAACGAGCTTGTCCATGATCGCGGCCATGCGCGGCATGTGCTCACAGATCTCAATGCCAGGCACATTCGTCGGGATCGGACGGAACTCGCCGCGAATTTCGGCCGGCGCGTTCGTTTTCAGGTCGTACATATCCTGATGGCCCGGCGCGCCGCACATGTAGACCATCACGATGGATTTCTGAGACTTCCTGCCGGCAACCTGATCCGCTCGCAGGATATCGGTCAGCGTCAGTCCTCCGACGGACAGCGCTCCGACCTTGAGCATGTCGCGGCGGGTCATTCCGTCACACAATGTCTTCTTCGAGCCGAGGATATTCAGCATGGTGACTACTCGGTGAGAGGCGGGATGAGCGGGGCGGGCAGGTAGGCAGTCTAAAAGGGACCGTAAGGTTACTATCGTCACCTGCAACGAGACAACAATAGACCTGCTTCGGAGCCCCGAAAGGAGCATCGTCATGCGCCGCCTGCCAATCCTGCTGCTTGTGAGTCTGTTCTCACTTCCGCTGCGTGCGGCGGAGTTAGAGTTTCTCAAGGTGTCGCCGGACTCGCGCGGCTTCGTGACGGCAACGTCGCAGCAACCCTTCGTGCCGTTCGGCGTCAACTACGACCACGACGAAGCCGGTCGTCTGCTGGAGGACTATTGGGTTTCAGAATGGCCGGAAGTCGAAGAGGACTTTCGTGAGATCAAAGAACTCGGAGCCAACGTGGTGCGCATCCACCTGCAGTTTGGCAAGTTCATGGAGGCGGCCGACAAACCCAATGCCGCCGCGCTCGAACAATTGCAGCGGCTCGTGCAACTCGCCGAGTGTACGGGTTTGTATCTCGATGTGACGGGCTTGGGCTGCTACCACAAAGCCGATGTTCCGGCGTGGTACGATGAGATGGATGAAGCCGACCGTTGGAACGCACAAGCCCGGTTTTGGGAAGCTGTTGCTCAAACGTGCGCGAAGAGTCCGGCCATCTTCTTCTATGATCTGATGAACGAGCCTGTTGTGCCCGGTGGCAAGGGGCGCGATGCAGATTGGCTCGGTCCCGCGTTTGGCGGCAAGCATTTCGTGCAACGGATCACGCGCGAAACCAAAGGCCGCGAACGTCCGGAGGTCGCACGGCAATGGATCGAGAAACTCACCGCCGCCGTTCGCAAACATGACTCGCGTCATCTAGTGACGGTGGGCTTCGTCGACTGGAGCCTTGATCGGCCGGGCCTTACGTCCGGCTTCGTGCCGCAGAAGGTCGCCGAACCGCTCGATTTCATCTGCGTGCACGTCTATCCCGAAACCGGCAAGCTCGATGAAGCCAAACGCACCATTGACGGCTTCCAGATCGGCAAGCCCGTGATTGTCGAGGAAACCTTTCCTCTGAAGTGTTCGTCAGTGGATCTTGAACGAGTCATGGATGAATCATCCGCAGCAGGCTGGATCAGCTTTTATTGGGGTGCTCCGCCGGATGAGCTGAAGAAGAAGAGCGACATCGGTTCCAGCATCACCGCTCAATGGCTGGAGGCCTTCAAAGCGCGTGCTCAGCGTCTCGCCAGGAAGACTCCGAAGTCAGCGGCCGACTGATCCTGCCGAAAACAGTCGAGTTTTTCATTTCGACCTTGCTGTTCTGCGATTGCCTGTCTACTGTACTATCAACATAGAACAGTAGAGAGGTTCAATCATGCTGATTCATGTGGATCCCGGAGACGAACTGGCCATCTACGACCAGATTGTCCGACAGATCAAGTTTGCGATTGCGAACGGTATTGTGCTGCCCGGTGAACTGGTGCCTTCCGTTCGTGAACTGGCTAAGCAGGCGGCCGTGAATCCGAACACTGTCGCGCGGGCTTTTCGAGAGCTGCAGATTGAAGGCGTGCTCGAAACGGTCCGCGGCACAGGGCTGGCCGTGACGAAGGCGGCGCCGAAACGCTGTCGCAGTGATCGGCTGGAACTGATTCGCGTTCGGCTGCGAGCTGTGCTGCATGAGGCTCTGCAGAGTCAGCTTGAGACCGCAGAGATCCGGCAGATTACCGACGAAGAATTGAGCCGGCTGCATGAGCTGGTGACTCGCACGCCGCGTAATGGCAGTCGTGAGTGACGACCCGTCGTCTCGGTCCCTGCTGCATCTCTTCAGTGCATTCGCACACATCAAGACCTGAATGAAATCAGAAACTCAGAGGGTCATGTCATGAATCCCATGTTCGAATTCCGCAAAGTCTCGCGATCGTTCGGGCGGCAGCTCGTTCTGGACGACGTCTCATTCGTCGGCGAGCCTGGTTCGGTCATCGCGCTGCTCGGCGAAAACGGCGCCGGCAAGACGACGACGATTCGCATCCTGCTGGGACTCCTGGAGCCGGATGGCGGTACGGCCCGCGTCTTCGGGCTCGACAGTTGGGAACACGGCGATCAGATCCGTCGACGTGTCGGTTACGTTCCTGACCGTCCGGCTCTCTACGACTGGATGACGGTCGATGAAATCGGCTGGTTCTGTGCGGGCTTCTACACTCGCGACTTCATTCCGAGTTATCGCAAGCTGGTGTCTCAGTTTGGCCTGCCGCTGGAGAAACGCATTGGTGCGATGTCCAAAGGCATGAAGGCGAAGGTCAATCTGGCTTTGGCGATTGCTCACGAACCGGACTTGCTGGTGATGGATGAGCCCACTTCGGGGCTGGACCCCATTGTGCGACGTGAGTTTCTGGAGAGCATGGTGGACATCGCCGCTCAGGGACGCACCGTGCTTCTCTCCAGCCATCAGATTGTTGAGGTTGAACGCGTTGCCGACGTGGTTGCGATCATCAAGCACGGCAAGGTCGCCGTGTGGGAGCCGCTGGAAGACCTCAAGTCCCGTACGCGAGTCGTCACCTTGCACTCGGTGAATGGAACGACTGCTACGCCACCCATCGCCGGGCAGATCATTCACTCGGGCAAGCATGACCGGCAGTGGAAGTTCATGGTCCGCGACTGGCCCGAAGATGGCCCGAATCGGTTGCATGACAACGAGTCGTTCACGGGCCTGGAAGTGCGTCAGCCAACGCTCGAAGAGATCTACGTGGGCTACATGCAGGGCATTGAAACGCCAGTCAACAACTAGACCGACAGCGTCGTTTGCCGTCCGAGATCGCAACTCATCACCCGATGAATGTGGGAGGCCTCAATCATGAGCACCCGAGTTTTGCAGCGGCTGATCTGGAAAGAATATCGCACACAGCGGTCCCTGTGGCTGGCGCTGCTGGTTGCGGCCGTTGGTATTCAACTTTTGATGCTGATGGTTTCTACTGGGCCGAATGGTGGTGGTATCGGTGGAGCAATGTTTGCCGTCGGCGTCCTGATGGCCGGATTCTTTGCTTTGGGCAGTGGTGCCATCAGCTTCGCGTCAGAACGCGAAGACGACACTCACATTCGCCTGGTATCGATGACAGCCCCAGCGGGTCTGACGTTTTTCACCAAGCTGGTTGTAGGCGGACTGGCGACGTTCTTGTTTGTGATCGTTGTGTCCTTTTCTGCCTGGGTGTTTGCTGGCAACCCTTCATGGCCCGAAGCGATGGGGCCCGATGTTCCACCGTTATTGGTATTCCTGTGGGCGAATTGTCTGAGTGCTCTATCCTGGGGGATTTTGTGCTCACTGTTCTGTCGGCGGGTGATTACCGCCCTGGTCGTTGGCGGCATCGCAGTCACATCCAGCTACACCTTTATCTCCATTATCGTTGCAGAGGCCCTTGGAGTGCGGGGGGTTGACCGGCACGTAATGCTGGTCTTGTGTGGTCTGATGTCTGCGATGTGTGTCGCGACCTGGCTGGTGAGCTACCTCGTCGCAGTAGGTTGGTTGCGCCGGGATTTTGCCTCCGGTCCCGCCATCAAGCCTCGCTGGCGCTTTCCGCGTATTCGATTCGTGGAAGTTCGCAAGGACGGCACCATCGTCGTGCCGATTGAAGCCTTCTCGATTGACGAATTGCCTGTGCTCACGCCCGATCTGGCGGTCTCGCAACCAACACCGCGAGTGATTCGGCGCTGGTTGTGGTGGCTCTTTGGAGGTCGTGGCCGACAGCTCTTTCGCTTCCTGGTCTGGCGCGAACTCGTTGAAACACGACTTGTGTTTTGGGGATGCTTGCTCTTGCTGTGGGTCTTCAACGGCTCTGAATACGGGGGCCTGCCTGCTCTCTGGAGTGAACCAGTACACAGCGGAATGATCCGCGAATGGGTGCGTACGCAAGGATGGTTTTCGCACTGGCTGATTGCTCTAGCCTGCGGTTGGATGACGTTTCGCCGGGAACAGACAGATCGTCATTTCTTGTTGCTGACCTATCGCGGGACACCATCCAGTACCGTTTGGTTGAGCAAACAATGCGTTTGGTTGTTCCGGCTGATGATTGCGTTCATCCTGGTTCATGGCGTTGCAATGGCTCGCTGCGACTGGACTCACGCCGCTGACCACGTGTGGGTTGTGTCGTTCTTCATGGCTCAAACGTCCCAAAGCTTTCTGGCGATCTTCAACTTGCCGATTGCCATGCTTGGCATTTTCGCTGTTGGACAGGCTTTTTCTCTGTTCGTTCGCCGCGCGGTTGTTTCCGCGTTCTTCGCATTCATCGCTGCGGCACTTCTCGGGTGCTGGATCGGCCTCACGTGCTTTGCTGGTGTGCCTTTGGTCCTGAGTACCCTGCCGTTGGCCGTGTGCTTGATGGTCGCTTCGGCCATGCACTGTCGTCCTTGGATGATGGAGTTGCTGGGCCTGCGCGTCATCGCCAAGCCAATTGCGCTGAGTCTGCTGGGAGTGGTTGGCTGCGTGGTTGGCACCAGCGTGTTTCGTGCTACTGAGATCCCGGTGGCGAGTGCACCTCTAACTCAACACGCCAACTTGTATAACTCATCGTCATGGACCAGTGAATCTCATGAGAAGCAGGTGGCTCGCATCCTGAGTCCGCTAACAACGTCGGAAATCGAAACCGCGAACCGCTATCGTCGTCTGATTTCTGAAATCAAAGCTGTGTCCGATCTGGCTGATTTGAAGTTGGAGCTGAGTGCGGACCAACTGCAGTTCTTGGTCGAAACTGCCGAGCGTCCAGACTGCTCTTTCTGGGACCCTCAGCAGCTAGTGCTTGAAAAGCCGGACCAACAACTCAGCACCGATCTGTCCAGCTTGAACTACCATCTGACCCAAGCGGCAATCAAGGAAACGCAAGCGGAGAAGGGCGGTGCTCAGCGAGCCCTGCGAATGTATCTCGCAGCATTCGCGATGCAACGCCATCGGATGGGGCGGGCTCATCCATCGCGTTATGTAGCGTTCGGCGACAATTGGGTTTTGCCTGGATGGCTGGACTGGGCGGCACGCCCGGATGTCACTCCGGAGCTGGTTGACAAGGCTGTCGCACGCCTGATTGAAATCCGGAACGAGATGCCCACAAGCGAAGCGTTTCGTGTGGTTCACGCCGCATATATGGATAAGTTGCTTGAGAGCGATCCAACGGTGTGGCTGTGGCTACCACCCGAGCCAGTCAATGACCTGGATCGACATAATCCGCTGGCGTTTGCCAGCCTGCAGATTGGTGCTAGTTTTCCTGGTGAACGAGAGCGGCTTAAGCGGCTCTTCGCTGCGGTTGAGCGGGAGCGTGAACTCATCAATCTAGAGTTCGAAAAGGGTTTGCGAGGTTCAAGCTCATCACTCGGTTCGTGGGCTCGCGCGGAACTCGAGGACCTCCGATCCGATCCAGCTGCGGTTCGTTTGGGAGGTTACCCGCCCCCACCGTGGGCTCGTTCGGAACTCGAAGGTAACCGCTTCGGGCCAAGTATTGTGCGGTGGTACGACTCGACGCCATTGGCGAAAAAACTCATCGGGTTCGACAACTACTCAAATCGTGCCAGCAACCCTTTCGCGAGACAGGACATCATCTGGTTTGAGGCCAGATTCCGAATGACCATTCTGGCGATGTACCTCATCGTGGAGCATCGAGGCAAAGAGGCGCCTTTAGGGCTGGAGTTGAATCGCAGAGTTGGAATTGACCTCACTGATCCTTGGACGGGTAAGCCGTTTGCCTGGTTTCCAGATGGATTGCCAGCGAGTCTCGGAAGTTCAAGCATCCCTGTGGAAACGCCATTCTTGATGAGTCGCGGGCCTGAAAGTTATGAGCTAGTCCTGCGACGTTATGGACCACGAACAGAACCTCCCAACGCAGACACGACGTACTACGTTGATGTCGCCGGAACGTCGGCGTCTTACCCAAGATTCGTCGTGCCGACCTACGTGTCGCTGCCCAGGCATACCTTTAAGCCACGAGCTGAGCCGGTGTGGAAGGCGCGAATTCGCGATTGATCTTCCGTGGCCGGACCGATGGAAAACTTGGCTGGAATGATTCACAACTCGGACTTGTGGGTCTCGTTGAAGTCTCGTTTTCGATAGGTCTCGAATGATTCCGTTTCGTATTGCTGCGGTGACTCGACACTTTGGACAGCCGCTGGCGGTGGCGTTGAGGACGGCGGCCGAGTTCGGTGCTCGCGGTGTGCAGTTGGAAGTTCGCAGCGAGTTTCGTCCGTCCGACTTGTCAGAGACGGGCCGCCGGCAGTTCTCGCATCAGTTGTCCGAGCAACTGCTGACGATCTCGGCGTTCGAGTTTCCAACACGGCGCGCGTTCTACGACCAGGACTCGCTTGACTCGCGTGTGGCGGGACTGAAGGCCGCGCTGGAGTTCGCCTTCCAGTTGAAGACTTCTGTCGTTGTCGGCCGCATCGGGCGAATTCCCGAAGACCCCGCGTCGCCGAGCTTCGAGCTGCTGGTGGATGTGCTCAACGATATAGCGCGGCAATCCAATCGAGTTGGCAGCACGTTCGCGATTACTCCGACGGTCGATTCCGCCGAGACGATCACGCGGTTGCTCGATCGCGTTGTCGATGGCCCGATCGGTATCAACCTTGATATCGGTGGCATCGTGATGGCAGGCGGTGATCCCGTCAGCATCTTCCGCGCGGTGCATGATCGAGTTCTCTCCGTGCAGATCCGCGATGGCTTGCGAGACATCGATGGCCAAGGCCAGGAAGTTCCTGTTGGACGCGGCGAAGTGGCCTGGGATGAAATGCTCGCGCTGTTGCACGAAGGTGGCTACCGCAGCTGGCTCACCGTGAGCCGTTCCGTCGGCGACGACCGCATCGGCGACATGATCCGCGCCGTGAAGTTCATTCACAACGTGCTGGGTGGGTAGGGCGTGTGTGATTGACGTGGCATCTCAAGGTCCGCACTCTCCTATTGTTGTTGCAGGCTTGGTAACCGTTTTCTCCCGCTCGGCTGAGTTGCCATGTTTCTCCGTTTCACGACAAGCAAATTCGTCAAGTACGCGCTCGCGGCTATTGGCGCCTTGGCAGTGCTTTTTGCCCTGTTCAGCGGCGGGCTTATTTGGTTAGTGAGGTCTCAGCATGCCGCAACTCGTGAAGTCGTCACATTCGCAATTTCCGGTACTCAGTTCTCGATAGAGCATTCCCGTCTCTCTCCGCTGCTGGAATTCTATGAATACGACCGCGACGTTGCTGTTATCATCAAGGATCGAAAATCACCGCGTCTTCCGCTAACCGTAGACTCGAGTCTCGGTTATCCAGTGAATTGCTACGTGATCGAGACGCCTCAGGTCACGCTACTGCGATTAGACGATGCGATCGCTGAGCACTTAATCGATCTGACACACCAGTCCGTTTATCGGATTATTCGTGCGCAGGGTGATCTATACTACGGCTCGTTTGATCCACTTGAGTCTGGTGGTGGCGCGGGCTGGACTATGGCTAACGATGATCCACTTACGCTTGAGGTCAGAATCGGTGGTGCTCCGGCAAAGCCACTCGCTCCCATCCTAAGAGATTCGCGCGAACGATACGTTGGCAGGATTGAAGGCGAGCCCCGCAAGCTCCGATTTGTTCCTGCGGCTGAATCTGCCGAGATTGAAATCGACCACTTGGGTAGCAGGTGACGAGCCGGAGCAGCTCGTCGCTTGCTTGTTAGTTGCCTGCGATGCATCGCAGATGCTTGAAAGTGCGCAGGAAGATCTGGCCGTTCGAGATGGCGAGCGAGGAGTTGGTCGAGTCGCCGTTGGCCAGCTTGTTTACGGCCAGAAGTTCATAGGCTGGCTTGGCGGCGAACACGAGCGTTTCACCTGTCCTCATCAGCACATAGAGGCGACCATCGGCATGAACCATCGAGCCCCATGTTGAAGCGCCGCTGCCGGGTCGCTTGTCGACTTTCCACTGTTCGGCCCCGGTCATGGAGTCGTAGCAATGCGGCACCCCGTTTTCGTCGACGATGTAAACATAGCCGTTCAGGATCACTCCAGAACCGACTCGTTGAGTGTTCCGGGGATGCAACCACAATCGCTTGGATGTGATATCGCCCGTGCCGTCGACCTTCACGGCGAGAGCGGATCCACCGTAGCCGGACATGCCGACCGCGACTCCATCGCCAAACAGCGGCGACGTGTAGCAGTAGCTATTCAGACCTTGGCACTTCCAGATTTCCTTGCCGTTGCTGGGATCGAAGCCGTAGAGAAACCCGGTCTTGTCATCGGGAGCACCTTTGACGTCCTTCGAGTAACCCAAGAGCAATTGGTCCTGTCCATTCACTTTCGTGATGAGCGGCGTTGACCATGAACCGTAGCTGTGATCCTGTTCCCAAACGGTTTTGCCGGTCTTCTTATCAACAGCCAGCAGGAAGTTGCGTCCCGCAGTCTCGTTCGGTCCGCACCAGAGGATCGCCAGATCGCCGTACAGAATCGGGGATGAACCGTTGCCGAACGCATGCTCCCAGGCGCCGAGGTCCGTTCGCTTCCAGACCTCGTTACCGTTGAAGTCGTAGCAGTACATCCCGGCCGAACCGAAGCTCACGATCGCGCGTTCGCCATCGAGTACCGGTGAGGCGTTGCCGTACCAGCTCTGGTTCCAGTTCTTCTCTTTCTCGCCATAGGCGACGTCTTGTTGCCAGAGCAGCTTGCCATCTTCACGAGAGAGGCAAAGCAGGCTGCGCTGCGAACCTCCGGTGTTCGCTTGAGTGAGGAAGATCTTGTCGCCCCAGATAACTGGCGTTGAATTCCCCTGAACCTCCAGCGGTATCTTCCACTTCACGTTCTCGGTATCGCTCCACGTGACGGGAATGCCTTTCTCGTCGCAATGCCCTTGTCCATAAGGCCCGCGCCAAGCTGGCCAGTCTCCAGCGAGTGCGGATGAGCTGATAAGCATCAGGACGAGCAATGCTGCGAACCTCGACATGGCGTTCCCTTTCAGAGATGCGGGAAGCAGCCAAGTTCGGTCGTAATGCCTGATACCCAGTCACAAGCATTTCGCCCTTTGGCCGCGACGGATCTCTCCGAGTGCATGGGCAGGATGAGTCCCTCTTATACACAACCCTCGCTGGCTGACCATCGTTCGCGTGCACTCTGAAAATGCTAAAAAATCGATCAAATCAGCGTTTGATCGTTTCGGGATCAGAGTCGTGAGCAGGTTCTGTCAGGCGTCTGGTGGGTCGCGGATGATATCCACAGTGATTCATGCGAGTTCCGCAGGCAGATACGCCAGAAGCCGTCCGCGACAATGACTGTCTCGGACGGCTTCTGGAATCTTCGCGTTCGCTAACTGGCCCAGTCCCTGTTCGTCGTCAGACTGCCCTTGTGAAAGCCGCAGAGCACCCCAATGGGAGCGATTGACATTCGCTGCAGAACACAAGGGTCAGTTGCATGAACTTCCTGTGGCCTCGTAGCGGATCAGACTTTGAACCGGGCAACGAGATCCTGTAGTTCTTCGGTGAGGTCCACGAGTGCCGTGCCAGTGTCACGCGTTTTCGCCGCGCCTTCCGAACTGCGACGAGCGTTAGTATCGACGGCTGTCATGTTGCGAGTGATCTCCTGCGTCGCTGCTGCCGACTCACGCACTGACCCCGCCACGAGTGCGACAGCCGTGTTGGTCTTCGACATGTTCTCACTGATGGAATCGGTGGCCTGCTGCTGCTGCTCGACGGCCGCCGAAATTGATCGGAAGGAATTGTTGAGTTCGTTGATGACGCTTCCGAATCCCTCAATGGAACGAACCGTCAAGGCACTTGAGTTCTGGATGGCATCGACACGGCGCTGGATGTCGGAGGTCGCACCGCTAGTCTGGCTAGCCAACTGCTTGACTTCACCGGCCACAATGGCGAACCCTCGACCGGCGTCGCCAGCACGGGCGGCTTCGATCGTCGCGTTCAGAGCCAGCAGGTTGGTCTGCTCGGCGATGTCCTGAATGAGTTCGACCACTCGACCAATTTCCTGAGCTGCGATATTGAGTTCATCCATCGTTGACGCGCTCGACTTCGCCAGGCCGCTGGCGCGGTCCACGGTGGACGCGGTCAATTCGGCATGTCGCACGACTTCGCGAATGCTGCCGCTCATCTGTTCGACCGCAGCCGTAGCGGACTGCACGCCGCTCGAAACTTCGTTCGCCTTCTCTGAGACCTGCGACATACTGGTTGACACTTCGACGGCCGCGGCTGCGACGATCGCGGATTGCTGATTCGTTTCGCTGGCACCCGCCGCGAGTTCGTCCGAGATCGCAGCCAGCGCTGCCGACGAGCCATTGATGGCTTGAGCCCTGGAGCGGATTCCAATCACTGTCTGCTGAATGTTCTCGACGAAGTGGTTGAAGTTGCCAGCCAACGTTCCGACTTCATCCCGCACAGAGACGTCGAGCCGCTGCGTGAGGTCTCCTTCACCTTCAGCGATGGACTGCAAGCGCCCTGAGACGGCGAGGATTCGATTGGAGAGACGTCGTCCGAACAGAACTCCGGTGCCGACGGCGACTGTCAGTCCGAAGGCCATCGCGAGCCAGATATCTCGGCTGGCATTCGCCTGTGTGGCCTTGAGACCGGCTGCAATAGCTTCCGCTTTGGCAAGTGGAACGGTCGTCACAACCGCACCCATGAGGTCGCCGAGCTGAAACTGCTTAACGGGAGCAGTGCCGCGCATCGCTCGAATTTCGGCGGTCTGCTCAAGCTGGTTGTGGCATGTGACGCAGCTTTCGGCACTCGCCAGGTCTGCGGTCATGACGAGCATCGCTGGACGGCCATCTTCCAGAACCGTACGACGGTAGAATGGGCTGAAGCGTGCCAGTCGTTCGGCAGTCGGTACGCCTTGAAGTTGTTCGTGCTGTCGTTGCAGATCCGCCCAGCCATCGGTTTCAAATTCGGTCTTGATGCCTTGCTCGCCGTTGATGTTCCAGCCACTGCGGAGAGCGAACGACACGCTGTTGTCGCCGCCGGCTGTCTTGAGATGCTGTGCGATACGGGAAATCAAAACTGCTGGCAGAGGTGCCTGGCCGCTTTCGGGAGCACGATTGAACGCAACGCCGTGAGGCTTCAGGCTGCCCACGACACTGCCCGTATAGACCGAACGCGTCGCCGCGATTTGCTCCGATGTGTTCACGCCGATCGCCACAGCCTGGCTGGTCACCAGTTCGTCCTGTTGGGCACTCATGGCCTTATTGGTGGAGTACCACACGGCGGATACTGCCGCGCCGAGTGCCGCCACTGTCAGGAACGAATAGACGGCTGCCTGTGTTTTGATCTGCATGAGGCTCTTTCATCACGCCAAGAGTAGGGGCTGTTTGGTCGCTCGAATTCACATCGAGTTGGCGTGAATCTGTCATGCCGGGCTGACACGAAGCTGGCGGTTCATACGCATTCTGGAGAACGGACTCCTTTTAAGGAGTTCCATGCTGGGGCGGCGGTGTTCGCCTCAAGTCTCGGCGGAAAGGATTACCGCAGCCGCATAAACTGACGGAGTAATGCTAAATAATTCATAACACGAGGTAAAGCGCAGGTCGCTTTGTTCTTAGCCGATGAGCTCATCGCAAGCCTCGATGGCACGCCTGACGGTGTCGTTCATGCCGACAACACATCACTGATCGGCTGGCCATACTGGGCGATAGGAATCGGACGCCCCAGCTTGTCCCGGACCAGCGTGTGCGGGTCGATACCCAAGGCGGCGTAAATCGTCGCACAGATATCGGCCGTACTGACGGGACGGTCCTTGATCCACGCGGCGTGTTCGTCAGTGGCTCCGTAGATGCTGCCGCCGCGAATGCCGGCTCCCGCGAGCAGCACCGAGTAGGCGTGGATCCAGTGATCGCGTCCGGCGTCCTTGTTGAGTCTGGGCGTGCGACCGAAGTCGCTCATCACCACCACGAGCGTTTCATCCAGCAACCCGCGCTGCTCGAGGTCTTCCATCAGCGAGCCGAAGGCCATGTCTAACTGCGGCAGGTACTTCTTCAGGATCTGGAAGTTCCACATGTGAGTGTCCCAACCAAAATCCTGCAGGTTGCCGATGCGGCCGTTGTACCAGTCCCAGAGGACGGTCACGAACTTGACGCCGCACTCGACCAGGTTTGCTCCGATGAAGGCGCTATTACCGAACAGAGTGTCGCCGTAACGGGCTCGTACCGATGCATCAATTCGTTCGGGATCAAACGCAGCTTTGAGCTTGTTTGATGTCAGGACATCGAACGCTTTCTGCTGATAGCGGTCGAAGCCTTCCAACGCAGCTTGCATGCGAGGTGATCGCAGTTGTTGATCCAACTGAGTCAACAGAGTCTTGCGTTGGCTGAGCCGGTCAATCGTCACACCTTGAGCCAGGACGTTGTCCGGCAGTCGAGGAACGCCACGCATCACAGCTGGGTCTTCTCGTACGTCGGTTCGAACTCCGGGATCGACCAGTGGCGTGCACATCGCTTCCAGCGGGTCATATCGCTTGCCGAGGAATCCGGCGTAAGGGCCAGCTTTGATCGGTCCGCCACCCCAACCGAGCGGCGCGGGCAAGTGGACGTAGGCGGGCAGGTCGTCGACGGGTTCACCAGGTTCGACCTGAGTTTGCTTCAGGTACTCGCAGACCGAGCCCATGCTGGGTGGGTAGGAGTCCTTGAGGATCGTCAGGTCGTCGAGCGGTTGCTCCCAACCGGTGAAGCTGGGCATGGTGTTGTGGCAGTTCGACTTGTTGGACACCGACCGGATGATTGCCGCTTTGTGCATCCAGCGAGCCGACCGCGGCAGATGCTCACAGATACTGACGCCCGGAGCCGTGGTCTGCATCGGCATGAATTCACCGCGCACCTCGACGGGCGCACTGGGCTTCATGTCGTACATGTCCTGAGTGGGTGCTCCACCGTGCAGGTAGAGCAGCACGACGCTCTTGGCGCGGCCGGGACGTGTTGTGGTCGTCTCCGCCTTCAATGCGGTCGAGAGTGATAAACCACCAAGCAGTCCCAATGTCCCCACCTGCAGGGTTTCTCGCCGGGTAATTCCGTCGCAGAACCTGCGGGCGCCGCCGAGCATCGTGAGCATCGCTCTGTCTCCTCGATCCGGGTCGAATTCTCGCATGAGGATTGTGAGGCCAGTTGACTGAATCACGCCAGTGCGAAAGTCGTTCACTGGATATCGAGCTGCCGCGCCACCTGAGCGAACACGGACGCGACCGAGTGTTGCGGAGTTGAAATGGGAAAGATGGGAAGGGCAGTGGTTCGGTTTCGAGCGTCGACTGCGTGAAACTTTTCCGGTTAGTCCGATCGTGCTGAATATTCGGGTGGTGACGGGCTGATCTAAGAGGAGAACGCGCAGAGCGTCTGCCGCGCCTGAGGTCTTTTTCGAAAGACACCGCAACCCACGGATGGGACCTATGTACTTCCACAAGTGGCTGGACCAAGTCCGACAACGAGTTCAAAGCAACGCCGGAAAAACCGCAGCTCAGCGGCGACGTCCGGCTGCGAATCCGAACCAACCCACCGAGCTTCTGGAAGCTCGCGCGGTGCTCTCGGTCAGCACCCTGTTTGTGGGTGGGGAGTTGAGCATCATCATCGACGGCGCGGACTCCGTCGTGGTGCGGCCCAATCCGGCAGACACCAACCCGCAGAACGGTGCTCCGCTGCAGGTACTGCAGAACGGTGTTGCCGCGACGACGGTCAGCACGGTGCAGGTGCAGGACGTTAAGTCGATCAGAATTCGTGGCGGCGGTAGCGCCAACCAGATCGATCTGAGCGCCGTGCAGGCGGATACCTTCACCAGTCTCGTCAGCATTCGAGTTGATGGTGGTGACGGCAACGACACAATCCTGGGTTCGGCCGACCTCAACGACACCATCATCGGCAGCGATGGTGACGATTCGATCGTCGGCGGTTCGGGCAACAACACAATCGATGCGGGCGATGGCAACGACACCATCGAAGCGAACGCAGGCGTCGACACCGTTGACGCGGGCGATGGCAACGACCTCGTGACGGCTGGTGACGGCAGCGACAACGTGCGCGCCGGTGACGGCAACGACATTGTCAGCGGCGAAGACGGCGATGACACGATCGACGCCGGCGATGGCGCGGACCTCGTGAACGGCAACGCTGGCAATGATTCAGTCAGTGGCGACTTCGGTCCGGACACGCTCAACGGCGACGCTGGCGATGACTTCCTGATCGGCGGCGAAGGCCGTGACTCCGTCGGCGGCGGTGACGACAATGATACGTTGTACGGTCTGGCCGGTAATGACACGATCAGCGGCGACGACGGCGACGACCAACTCTATGGCGGCACGCTGCACGATATTCTGAATGGTGGTGGGGGTGCTGACCTCATCAACGGTGGCATTGCGAATGATACAGCTGACGGCGGCGACGGCAGCGACTTTGTCTTCGGCGGCGGCGGCAACGATTCACTGACCGGCGGCCTGGGCGGCGACACTGTCTACGGCAACGCAGGCAATGACACTCTGCAGGGCAGTGATGGTCAGGACCTGCTGCGCGGCGGTGCGGATGATGACGTCATCTATTCGACCGATGTCGCGGTGGCTCCACCTGCGACACAACTCGCTCGGCTTTTCGCGATCGCGATTGATAACACGAACTCGATCGTGGAACTGGACCCGGTTACGGGCAGTGAAATCCGTCGCTTTCCGGCTCCTGAAACCATCAGCTCGGGCGGCGATGGACTGGCGTTCGACGGCAATCATCTCTTCTTCATGAACGGCTTCGGCACGGACATGATGTATGAGATCGATCCCGATTCCGGCACGGTTGTCGATCAGGATCCGATCACAATCGGGTCACGCAACTATGAAGGTCTCGCGGTCCTGGGTGGGCTGGTGTACTTCCTGGACGTTTCCGTTGGTGACATTCACGTGTTCGATCCTTCGACGGACACCGTGATCGACACGCTGGATATCAACGGCACGAACCCGACAGTTTCGCTGCTGCAAGGTGGCCTGGCGGGTATCGGGAATCCAGATCAACTGGTCGTGGTTGAAGCGGGTGGCAACCGAGTGCTCTACGTGAGCGCCGCAACGGGACAGGTTGTTTCGGCCTTCACACCAAATACTCCGTCCGCTGGTGCGTACTTCGGAGCAGGCGCGCTGAACGGTGAGGTTTACCTCGGATCGAGTACCACTGGCACGATTGATGTCTTCTCACGCAGCGGCATTCTGCAGCGATCGATCCCGGTGCCGTACCCGGTCTCGGCGATCGGTGCGGATGACATTGGGACTTCGACGATACCACCTGGCTCGAATCCGATCAGTACGTTCGATATCGAGCTGGTCTTTAACTCCACGATCACGAACGCTCAGCAAGCCATTTTCCGGCAGGCGGCAGATCGTTGGGAACAGATCATCGTCGGTGACCTGCCGGACGTGATTGTGCCGGGTATCGGTCAGGTTGACGATATTTCAATTGATATCTCGGCGATCAATATCGACACCGTCGGCAATATCCTGGCGAACACTCAACTTATCGCTGCTCGCGCCGGCTCTTTCCTGCCGTCCGCGGCGGATATTCAGGTCGACGCGCTGGATATCAACGCACTGCAAACCAGCGGTCAGCTCTTCACTGTAGCCTTGCACGAGATTGCTCACTGCCTGGGCTTCGGCACGATTTGGAGTGACCTTGGTCTGATCAGCGGTTTGGGTGGTCAGGACCCGCAGTTCCGCGGACCAAATGCCATTGCGGAATACAATGCCCGGTTTGGTGGTAACAGCCTTGGAGTCCCCGTCGAGAACAACGGCGGCCCCGGTTCAACGGGTACTCACTGGCGCGAGACCACGCTCACCAACGAACTGATGACGAGTGTCACGAACCCGGGCGCGAATCCGCTCACGAGACTGACGATCGCTCAATTCCAGGACCTCGGCTATCAAGTCGATTACAGCCAGGCTGATGCCATCGACCTGACGAATTTTTCAAGCGTCGATTTGCGAACCGGTGGAAATCTTCGCACGCCGTACGGCTTCCAAAGCATCTTCCTGCCGGTGGGAGCTGGCGGATCTGCAGGAGCGGACAGTGTTGCCTTCGCACCCAACAGGGCTACCGCCACTCAGTTCATCAGCGGTACCACCACGATTGGTTCCCTGAAACCTATGATCGTGTTCCCTGGTGTGGACGCTTCCAAGGCGCAGACTCCAACATACGGACCGACGGCAGCCGACCTGCGAGAACTTGCTGCACTGCAGGCGGTCAATGCTCGGCTGCAGATCCCTGAGGTGGAAGGGAACAATTCCATCGCGACCTCCATGAATGTGGATGCCTCGTTCTCTCAAGAATTTGATCCGAACATCGGCTCTCTGCTTGGGGATGTGGAAACCAACACCTCAACCACGTTGCCTCACGTCTCGATTCAGGGCACTGGAGATAACACTTACGACTTCTACGCGTTCACGGTGACGAATGCCGGAGATCGGGGAATCTTCGATATCGACTTCACGTCCGTTACGGATACCGTGATTGCGATCTATGACTCCAACGGTCAACTACTGGCCCGCAATGACGACATTACCAATGACCCCAGCGTGAGTACGGGAACGCTTGATGCCGGAAGCGTAACCGGGCTGGATTCGTACCTAGCTGTCACTTTTTCTAACCCGGGCGTCTACTACATCAGTGTCGGTGACTTCGATGGCACTAATACAGGTTCGCCAATTCCTGCTGGATCGATCTATACCCTGCATGTTTCAATTCAGAACCATCAGGCGGGTGGAACGCCGACCACTCCGACATCGCCCACGAATGGTGACACCGTCTTCGGCGATGACGGCAACGATACGATGTTCGGCTCTCCGGGTGATGACCTGCTGACGGGCGGATTCGGTAACGACGTCATCAACGGTGATGACGGCAACGACATGGTTTACGGCGGTGCTGGCAGCGATGTGATTGATGCCGGTGCGGGTACTGACTTCATCCGCGGCAACGCGGGCAACGATACGATCAACAATGGCGCCGGGGATGACAACATTCAGTGGCGCATCGGTGACAGCAACGATCTGGTCCTGGATGCTGACGGTGCCGATACGCTCGACATCTGGGGCGGTAACGGCGGTGATCTCTTCACCGTGGGACAGAATGCGGGCAAGCTGGTTGTGGCGCGCAGCGGCGAGACGGTTACCGTTGAGAGTGGTTCCACGACCGTGAACGTCAACGGTTTTGGCGGCGATGACACTTTCGTCATCGACAACCTCGACACGTTGACGGGCTTGGCCATCAATCTGAACGGTGGCGCCGGAACAGACACGTTCAATGCCTTCGGTTCAATCATCGGTTCGGTGCGATTGACGCTGGATGGTGGTGAGGGCGGAGACGCCATCAACGGCACCAACGAGAATGAAACCATCATTGGCGGTGACGGCAACGACACCATCAACGGTGGCGGTGGTCAGGACACGATCTTCGGATCTGCGGGCAACGACATCCTGAGCGGGGGCTTCGGGGATGACGTGCTCGACGGTGGCGCCGGACTCGACACGTTGCTGGGCGGTGCAGGCAACGACAGTCTGAACGGTGGCACGAATAACGACTCACTTCTGGGCGGCGAGGGTAACGACACTCTGAGCGGCGATTCCGGCGACGACACCGCGTTTGGTGAAGCCGGAAACGATTCGATTCTGGGCGTCGCGGGTAACGATGCTCTGAATGGTGGCATCGGTGACGATGTCATCAGCGGCGGCACTGAGAACGATGTGATCTTCGGTCTGGATGGGGCTGATTCGATTCTGGGCGGCGATGGAGAAGATCGCATTGATGCAGGTGCCGGCAACGACGTTGTGGATGCGGGCGACGGTGATGACTCCGTCGACGGCAACCTCGGCAACGACACACTGGATGGTGGTGACGGCAACGACACAATCTCCGGCAACTTTGGCAACGATTTCATCTTCGGCGGCGACGGCAACGACACGTTGCTGGGGCAGGCAGATAACGACACGGTGCTGGGTGGCGACGGAGACGATGCCATCAACGGCAACGGTGGCCGTGATACGCTCGCCGGCAATGAAGGCTTCGACACGATCAAGAACACAGACAACGATCGCATTGATGAGAACTTTGTTCTGCCAGAGAGCATCAAAGCGTTGCTGGCGGGATTGGGTAGGTAGTCCTCGATCAGGGCGTTATTGCCTGTCAAACCTGTATTTCCTGACAAAGCCATGCCAGTTTGTTGTGTTGAATCCTGGTGTGGCTGTGTCACAAACTGAAAAGTCACCAAGTTCCGCATTGAGTTCTCCATGCGAGCACTCCAATGTGATTCGGCAATTACCTCAGACTGAGTCAACGCCCGGAATCGTTTCCGATGAGGGGCTTGTTACTCCGCACCTAGAATCAACCATTTCGACGACACGGAGCATCCGAATGCGTCGCTGGGTTCCAGCTTTCGTCACGACGCTTGTGGCACTGACGTGCCTTGCAGCGCCCGTGTGCGCACAAGTCGCACCGAAGGCCAAGGCCAAGGATGCGTCCGTCTTGCTGGCCGAACCACAGACGCCCACTGCATTCTTTGATGCCGTGGTGCTGATGTCAGATCTCGAACGGCCCAATCTGGCGCTGCAGTATCTTGAGCAGCTGATGACTCAGGATCTGGATGACCAGACCCTGCTGAAGATTCGTGACAAGCACGGTCCTGCGCAGTTTTTGCGTCTGGCAAACGATCGCCGCCTGCATCCGTTTTCGGTTGATCTGCTCGACAAGATGAACGCCGCCTTCCGCCGTTACGCGGGTGACCCGGCGCGGATGGATGCGCTGATTGCTCAGTTGACCAACGGCACTCCCGAACAGCGTGAAGTGGCCATCATTCAGCTCCGCAGCACGGGTTCAATTGCCGTGCCTCGCATGCTGACCACCATTGCTGCGTCCCCCAATCCCAACGAACGCGATTCGTTGATCTACGCGCTGACTCGCCTGGGCAAGCCGATTGTCCCGGCCTTGATTGGTGCGCTCGATTCACCCTCTGAGCAGATTCGTTCGGTGGGACTCGAAACGTTGGGATGGCTCGGCTCAGACAGCACTCAGCCGTATCTCTACTACTTTGCGTTCTCGGACAAGCAGCCGCCGGGAGTCCGTCAGGTCGCGAAACAAGCTTTG
Source organism: uncultured Planctomycetaceae bacterium (assembly GCA_964386705.1). Taxonomy (GTDB): domain Bacteria; phylum Planctomycetota; class Planctomycetia; order Planctomycetales; family Planctomycetaceae; genus AM-0621. The sequence goes on along the minus strand of CAYLTY010000022.1, from coordinate 3,518 downwards.
GCTCGGTTACAGCGCGGGGATGCCAGGAAGGCTCACGAAGTCACCAGCTTCGGTGCGTCGACCCAGTTAGAGAAGCTGGCCGTTCTCCACTTCCGCAATGAATACGAATGGCTGCTGGACGACAACGGCAAAGTGGAATTGTGGTCGTGGGATCGCAAAGCTAACAAATTGACATCCTGGACCGTTGATCCCAAAACGGCATCGCTGATGACGGGCAGCCAACTGGCGCGACAGGCCTTGGAAATGTCCCCCGAACGCGAACGGCTGCAGGGCCTCTATCTGGCTTTGCGTCTCGCGTTTGATGCGCACCTGGCGGGTCCTGGCAAGCCTCTGCCTGCTGAGCCGGGTTCAACGTACGCGACAGCAGTCGAAGCCGGGCCCGAGGTGGCTTTGTCGGCACTCGAAGTTTCGCTCAAGCATCACAACCCGATCTCGGCGCTGACAGCGTTAGAGATTCTGGCTCAAAACGGCTCACTGAAGCTGCTCGAAAATCGCAATAGTCAATCGTCACCGCTGATGATGGCCCTGAACTCGCCCAGCTTCGCAGTGCAGTTTGCGGCGGCTTCGGCGATTCTGCAGTTTGATCCCGAAACGTCCTTCCGAGGTTCTCAGCGAGTCGTCGACATCCTGAAGCGAGCGTTGAACGAGAGCGGTTCGCGGCACGCTCTGGCGATTGATCCCAATGGAGAACGCGGGGCGACGACGGGCGGTTTCCTGGCGACGATTGGTTATGAGCCGCTGACGGCCCTGTCTGGTCAGGACGGCTTCAAGCAGGCCGCTGATCGAGGGGACGTTTCGCTGATTGTGGTGCACGCGGCCTGCATCAACTGGAGCCTGACGCAGACGATCGCCAACATCCGGGCCGATGCACGGACGGCTGGCATCCCGGTTGTGATCTACGGTCCTGAGAACATCGAGCCGAAGGTCGCGCGCCTGCTGACGGATTACCCCCTCGTCGCGTTTACTACCGAAGGGCAAGACAGCTTCAAGCGAGGTATTGAGCAGTTCCTGGCACGCATTGAGGTTCCCGCAGCGGCTGTTGAGGACCGAGGCGAACGCATTCGTGCAGCGGGCTTTTGGTTTGCTCACATCGCATCCGGTCGTCGGACTGAGATTTTCGACATCTCGTCCGCCGAGGACGCGCTCTTTGAATCCGTCGGCGCCGTTGAGGTGGGGGCTAACGGCATCATCGGACTGGGGGCGATCGCGACGCCGGGAGCACAGGAGCGTCTGCAGGAAATCGCGACGACGCCCACCCGCGCACCAAAATTGCGTGAGGCCGCGGCGCTGCAACTGGCTTTGCACATTCAGAAGCACGGCGTGTTGATCTCGAAGGACAAAGTCGTTGCGGTGAAGTCTGCAACCGAGGCTGCTCAGGAACCCGACGTTCGTAAGGCACTGACCGCTGTCATGGGCTCCTTCAAGCCCGCTCCACAGCGAGTGACCGAGCTGCTGAACTCGATCCCTGATCCCACCCTTGCGAAGCCTGAAGAGTAAGGGCTGGAACTTCCGGATGAGCTGTTGGCCGTTGACCGTTGCGATCAACGTTCGTTGCCAGAGTTTCCCCCGGGTTCGTTATCTGAATCTGCCAACTCCGCGCTCTCAGTGATTTGGCCCCGCACGCCGGATGCAATTCCGACGATCAGCGACAGAATGAACGCTGTCGGCAAAACTAACACGCCAATGGCGAACGCGGGAGTGAATCCGCCGACAATGCACAACCACGCAATCTGAACGAGAAGCGGCGCCAGGACGTAGACCAGCAAGACCAACAGCCGCGCGTTGGACATCGCCAGCGCCTTTGATCTCTAGACCAGTAGCGGCGTCAGGAGGCGGGCGTCGTAGACGTCGGTGAGGCGTTCGTCGCGGCCGTGCAGGTGATAGGTCACTCGCTTGTGATCGAGCCCCAGCAGATGCAGCATGGTCGCGTGCAGATCGGCGACCTGCACACGGTTTTCGACCGCGTGATAACCGAGTTCATCCGTCGCGCCGTACGCTTGCCCGCCCTTGATTCCGCCACCGGCCAGCCACATGGAAAAACCCTGCTTGTGATGATCCCGGCCATCCCCGGATTGACTGACGGGCGTGCGACCGAACTCACCACCCCAAACCAGCAAGGTGGAATCCAGTAAACCGCGTTGCTTGAGATCTCTTAACAGGGCCGCCACCGGTTGATCGGTTTGCTTGCAGCAATTGGTTGTGCTTTCGGCGTTCTTGGAATGAGTGTCCCAAATCTGGCCTTCAACAAAGATCTGCACATAGCGGACGCCGCGCTCGACGAGCCGCCGCGCAATCAGGCAGCGTTTCGCATAACTGTCCGTAGGAGATTGGCCTACGCCGTACTGCTTCAGCGTCTCTGCCGTTTCCTGGCTGAGATCCAGAGCGGCGGACGCGGACAACTGCATGCGGGCGGCAAGTTCATAGCTGGCGATGCGGGCTTCGAGTTCTCCCGCAAGTCGCGGGTGCTCGGCCTGATGTTCGGCCTCCAGCTTGTTGAGCAGTTCGCGCCGCAACTTCTGTGTGTTGTCACTGATGGCGGATGTCGGCTTGAGGTAGAGGACTGGCGAGCCGTTGTGCCGAAAATGGACACCTTGATAACGCGGCGGCAGGAATCCGCTCGACCAGTTCCGAGTGCCGTCCGTGGGCAGCGAGCCATCATTGCGCAGCACGACATACGCGGGCAGGTTCTCGTTGGCCGAACCTAACGCGTAGTTCACCCACGCGCCGATTGTCGGTCGGCCGGTGACGATGCGGCCCGTGTGGATCATCCACAGAGCCTGCTCGTGATTGTTGTGCTCTGTATGCATCGAACGGATCACGGCGATGTCGTCAGCGCAGGCTGCGGTGTGCGGCAACAACTCGGAGTAGCGAATGCCGCAATCTCCGGCTTCGCGAAAGCGGAAAGGCGACGCCAGCAGGTTGCCATGGGCCGAGATCTTCACGAGGTCCGTAAACGACTCGGGCATCTTCTGATTGTGCCGCTTGGTGAGTTCCGGCTTTTCATCCAGCAGGTCCACTTGCGAGGGACCACCGTGTTGAAACAGTTGGATGACCGCTTTAGCACGCGGCGTGTAATGCGGTTCTTGCAGGCCAGACGCCCCCGATTCGGCATGAGCTTCCTGTTGCAGCATCGCGCCAAATGCCAGTCCGGCGAATCCGCCCGCGGTGGACGACAGCAACTCGCGGCGAGACACCAGTCCCGCGAGATGGTGAGCGAACCCGTGCGATGTATTGTGAGGCGTCATGGCGAAATCTCTCATTGCAACCACGCTTGCGAACTTGAACTCTCACTGTCCTTGAATCGACTGCAACGACTTGTCTGGGTCAATGCAGATACAGGAACTCGCTCGTGTTAAGCAGAACCAGGGCGGCCTGTGTCCACGCGGCACGCAACGCAGCTTGCTTCTCCGCGTCGGTGGCAGATGGCTTTGCGGCCAACGGTTCTGCCTGAGCACTCGTCAGAAAATCGGCAATCGCTTGCCGCTCGGTAGCGCTGGCCGGACGGGACAGCAGACCGC
>CAYLTY010000021.1:38225-59381 GCA_964386705.1 uncultured Planctomycetaceae bacterium | reverse complement strand
GGGACGATCCTCGGGGTGATTATGCTGCTGCCAAAGCTGCCACCACCCAAATTCTCGATCACCTGTACCTGACTGTCCATACTGGAGTCGAGCGCCACGACGTCCAGATCATCGTCGCCGTCGAGGTCGGCCAGTTGAACTGCCCTGATTGTACCCGAATCGCCGATCACTTGAGGTGCATCGAACGTAAAGCCGGTGTTGGCGAAGATGACCTGCACATCATCGCTGGAGAATCGCCCCAGGACGATGTCGGCCCGGTTATCGCCGTTCAAATCACCAACGGCCAGGCTGAGAGCACCCGCCAACCCGCTGATGGTTGTTGCCAGCGTAAAGGTGCCAGAGTCATTACGGAACACTCGAACGCCCGTGGACGTGTCGCTGACGGCCAGGTCGAGATCACCGTCAAAATCGAAGTCTCCGGATCGGATAGCCCGTGCGAAACCCGATGCGGTAGCGATCACGTACGCATCCTGGAAGAACCTGCCGTTGCCATCGCCCAGCAGCACCTTGAGGCCGTCGTTCGCCATATTGGAAACGAGGGCCACCACGTCCTGATGACCGTCGCCATTCACATCGAAGACGACCGTGTCCAGTCCGTCTCCGCCCTCGCTGATGATCTGATCATCAAACGACAGTGGCACGTTTGACGAGACGACCGTATTCGACGGCAGGAACGCGACCACGTGATAATCGCCTGCCGGTACGTCCTCGAAGGTGTATTTACCAGCCTCGTTGATTGCGGTCGTGGAGGGGTCGTCGGAACTGGTTCCCGTTACCAGTTCATACGGATCCTGCCGACCGTTGCCGTTGGAATCGAGGAACAAGGCGATTTCACCAGCTCCCGACTCATTGGAATCCAGGAAGCCGTTGTTGTTGGCGTCATAGAAGTAGAACCCGGTGATCGTTCCATAAGCCTGCACGCCGAAGTCGATACCGGTTTCCGGCGCGGCGGTCTGCGGAAGCAGGAACTGGCTGCCAACCTGATTGGCCTGTACGACGACGGCGTTGTCGTCGTTGCTGGCATAGATGACCTCGAGACTCCCGTCACCATTCACATCCACCAGGGTGATTGCCGAGATCTCCTCAGAGCTAGGCTCGTTCACGACGACGTCCGTGCCGCCGTTGCTGTTCTGCACGATCGTGATCACACCGCTGCTGTCGTTACTACCGATGAGAAGATCGGTATCACCATCGCTGTCGATGTCTCCCGTGGCGAGTGCAATGGGAGTGCTGGCATCGGCCAGTGGGGTCACCTGGAACTTGTTCGCGGCGATGTTGCTCGCGAGGAAGACCTTACCCAGCATGGTCGAACCGTAGATCAGATCCACATCCCCATCGCGGTCATAGTCGTCCGCCAGCAGAGATGATGGTAGGCCTGGAGCGCTGATGCTCTGCCGTGGAGCGAATGTGCCGTTGCTGTTGCCGATGAAAATCGACAACTGGTTGCCCCCGGAATCGGCCGTTGCCAGATCGGTTGTGCCATCCAGGTTGAAGTCCGCCGCCACAATTTTGATCGGTTGATCGCTGGTGTCGTAAGTCGCAGCAGGGGTCGGCGCCGAGAAACCGCCGGATCCGTTGCCGAACAAGATGACTACTGCGTCATCACCAGTATTGGCAATGGCCAGGTCCTTCTTGCCGTCCGAGTTGAAGTCACCCGCAACCAGTGAACTGGGGGTGTTACCGACGCTGATAACAGACGCAGCAATCGGGCCTCCGGGCGAACCCATGAAGATCGAAACGGTGCCGTCGGTCTGATTCGTGACGGCGTAGTCCAGGAAAGGATCAGCGTTGAAATTCCCGAACTGCACGTCGCTTGGGTCGTTACCCGTGAAAGCCCTGCCGAGGACGTCATAGAAGGCTCCACCCGCATCCTCTAACGGACGCGGCGTGAGAATCACCAGTTCGTTCGTGCCGCCGTCCACGTAGACCAGTTCCACATCCCCATCAGCATCGATATCCACCGGGCGAATCGCACGTACGGAAGACGCATTTTGCAACTCGTTTGTAGCGCCCAACTGCGGCAACAGCGTGGTAGTGGGACGCGAGTGAGTATTGCGCACCACGCTGACAAAACTCGGCGCCGGTTCGACGAGGTCGATCAGATACGAACCCTCTTCGTTGATACCGGCCGTACTGGGATTGTCAAAAGTGGTCAGTGCGTTCGGCTCACCAGGATCAAACTTGCCGTTGTTGTTTCTATCCACATAGACGCGTTCCCCCACCAGACCGGGTTCGCCCATTTGTCGTGTGCCGTCACCGTTCGTGTCATCGAACAGTGTGCCGGAAACAGTGGTATGAAAAACTTCATACGCGCCGATATCAGCCACGGGGGTGGAATCGTTGTTGCCGTCGCGCGGTACGGAGAACCCGCGCTGATCCGTGCTTGGTGCTCCAGACGCCGAACCCGCATCAATCGCGGGACTGCCCGGCAGCAACCGATGCGTGCGGGTCACGACTGGATCGGAGAAGCTGGGCGTCAACATCCCGCCGACAATTGCCGGAACAGTATTATTCGCCAGCGGTCCCAGCTTGGGGTCAACCAAACGAGTGACCGTGCCACCGCCGCCGTACGTGCCGCCGGCTGCAACTGGACTGTCATCCACAACGGGATCATAGAGATCAAAGCTGTTGGAATTGAAGACCTCGATACGGTACGTGCCATTGATAGCGATACCGCTCACGCCCGAAATCTTGACGAGATCCCCAGTGCTAAATCCGTGCGCCGCTGCGGTAACTCGGACGGGGAGTGTGTTCGCAACGGCTGATATCGAACGAAACGCCGTTCCTCCAACGATGTCACCGTTGACTCCGTTTGTGAACCCCGTCGCCGCTCCCAGATTCCCGATCAAGTTATTGCCGGCCGATGTGAACGCACCGATCAGATCAACATTGTCGGCATACAGGCCGTTATTGGCGACCAGTGTGTTCTGCAGCGTGACGGTACCAGAACCGGTAAGTGCCACGCCCGAAGTGCTGCTGGCGACGTTGTCTGTGACGGTCACATTCAGCAACGACACGGTAGCACTGTCCACGACGATACCGCCGCTAGTGCTGGCTGAGTTCGACGAGAACGTAGACGACGTAATCACCGTCAGCCCACTTACAGCCGACAGGCCGCCACCGGAGAACGCCGTGTTCTCAGCCAAGGTCGATCCCGTAATGGTCAGCGTCGCTGTGCTGTAGATACCACCACCCGAGAGTCCGCTGGAGAAATTGCTGGACACTTCGGAATTCAGAACGGTTAGTTCCGCGTTGGCTCCCGTGTTCGAAATGCCGCCACCACCTCCACCCGATCCCGATGCCGAGTTCTGGCGGATGGACGAGGCTTGAACCGTCATCACCTTCTGATTCAGAATGCCGCCACCAGTCAGGTCTTGGGCGCTGTTCGAATCGACGTGTGAATTCTGAATGCGAACGTCCCCGCCGGTGTTGGCGACGCCGCCGCCGGACCCGGCGGTGTTATTCTTGATAACCGTTCGTTCGATCGTGGATACGAGCGGCGTCGACTGCACGCCACCGATAAAGATACCACCGCCGGTGCCGCTGAAATCCGTGCTGTTGTCTTCAACAAATACATCGGTGATTTGCGACTCAGTATCAAACAGGTGGATACCACCGCCAGAGTTCGTCACCGTGTTCGATTTGACGATCGACTTGTTGAACAAGTCCAGCTTACCGCCACTCACGTAGATGCCGCCGCCGTTAGTGGCGCTATTGCCCTCAATCTTCGTGCTGCCGATTGAGATTGCCTGGCTGGGGCTATTCAGTGAAGCGTGGATCGCACCGCCGTCACCCGCAGCTTTGCTGTTCAGAATGTCGGATTCGGTGATGGTCAAGTTGCCGTTGGTGACGCGAATCGCACCGCCGTTGCCGGCCAATCCACCACCGCTGGTCTGACCGTTCTGGATTGTTACGCCCTTCAAGACCAGCGTTGTGTTGGTTTTGACATCAAAGATGCGATCGAAGTTATGGCCATCGATAACCGTGGCGCCCTTCCCGTAGCCTGTGATGGTTACATTGTCACTGATATCCAGGTCACCAGTAGCACCCACATCCTCATTCGCGCCAAACAGAGTGAACTGATAAACACCGGCGGGAAGCACGATGGCTTGTGCGCCAGCCGAAGCATTCGCTTCCATGATTGCAGCCCGGAGCGATGTCTTCCCGCTGGCGTCAGCCGCAAATCCATCACCGAGACTGATATCAACCGTATCGTCAGTGGTGTTGACAATGTACCCGGTGAATCCGGTTTCAAAGGCACCGATATCAGGGAAGATGTCGTTTGGACGTGTCGCCCCGCGCTGGTCGGTGGGCTGCGTGAAGTCGGAGTTGCCTGCGTCGATTACAGGGCTGCCCGGCTGAGGACGATGGGTACGAGTCAATCCACCGTTGTTCTGGAGCGGGTCCAGTTGAGGATCAAGCGGTGTGGATGTGTTCCCGACTTGGTCGTTGTTGATCCCGTTGGTAAATGAGCCAGCTCCCACGCCGATGAAATTGTTGCCTCGGCTGAGCGTCGGTCCGACGGCGAAGATGTCTGCTGCTCCAGCTCCGCCGCCAGACTGCACGTTGTCGGCGATGATCGTCCCGCTGGCTTCCATGAAACCTGATAGATGCACCTGCACGCCGCCGCCAAGGAAAGCGGTATTCTCTACAACGGTGCTATCTCGCAATTGCAGAGTGCCTGAATCCACCAGAAAACCACCGCCGACGCTGCTGAACATCGCAGTGTTCTGAGAAACCGTTGTGTTATTCACACTGGCCGAACCGCCCGCAATGAGCACGCCGCCACCGCTGTTGGTCGCGGTGTTCTGCGAAATGCTGGAGTGCTGCAGATCGAGCGAGCCGCTCAGCATGGCAATGCCGCCGCCGGTGTTCGCCTTGTTCTTATCAATTGCGCTGTAGTCGACTACCAGTTGAGCAGACCCGGTGATACCGATACCACCGCCTTTGGCGGTCGCCTCATTATCGGTGATCTGGCTGGCAATGACGTTGACCAGCACATCGTTCTGATCTTCGACGATGCCCAAGCCACCAGCGTCGCGCCCAGCCTTGTTATTACTGATGATCGAGCGAACGATATCCACATTGCCAGTGGTTCCGATACCACCCGCGTCACGGACTGCGACGTTGCCCTGAATGCGAGCATCCACCAACTGCAAGGTTCCGTCGTTACCAATACCAGCGGCATCATTTCCCGCAGAGTTGTTGGCGATCAGGCCACCCATCACGGTCAACTTGCCGAGGTTGCTGATGCCGCCTGCATCTCCCTCCGACGAGTTGCCGCTCACGGAAGTATTCAGCAACTGCATGTCACCGTTGGCGAAAATACCGCCGCCCTCTGTCTTCGCCGTATTCTGCAGAATCACGCCGTTACTGATACGTACCAGACTCGATGAGTCGTCATAAAGTCCGCCACCCTGATTCGTGGCCGAGTTGCGCTGCAGACTCAGTCGCTCGGCAGTAAGGGGCGTGGAAGTCGCAATACCACCACCGGAATCGGCCTTGCTGTCACTGACAACGACATCCACCAGACTCAGGATGCCAAAGTTGAGAATGCCGCCACCGTTTTCGGTCTGGGCATTACCATTGCGAATGCCAAGTCCGCTGAAATTGACGGTCCCGGAGACTTCAAAGGCGCGGCTGGTGTTGTTCGCGTCCACGATTGTGGCCGCCGATCCAGCGCCCCAAATCTTGGTCCCAAAACCAACGTCCAGGTCGCCGGTTTCCCCAAGATTAACTTCAGTGCCGGTACGCGTCAGGGTGTAGATTCCGGCGGGCAGAACGATTGTCCGCGAACCGGAAAAGTTTCCTTCCATCACAGCTGCGCGCAGGGACACCTTGCCACCGGCATCCATCGCAATGCCATCGCCGAGGTTCGCGTCCGGTGTATCATCGGTGGTATTCACGAAGAAGACCGGCGCACCCGTGGCGTCTTCATAGGCACCGACGTCCGGAGCCGTCCCGAGACTGCGAGGCGCACCACGCTGATCGGTGACGGGCTGGGCAACGATTCCAAAGCCGGGCTGAGGGATATCAACGCCGAAATCCAAAGCGGGGCTGTCGTTAAACAGCGCATGCGTCAGCGTGAAGCCGCCGTTGTCGGCAAGGACATCCAGGCGAGGATCGAGTGGTTCTACGCCACTGCCGACCTGGTCATCGTTCGTGCCATCAGTGAAACCCGAAGGGCCATCCCCGTTGCCAATGACGTTATGCCCCTGGCTGATAAACGTGCCGTCCACATCGGGGCTAGTGCCTACGTTACCCGCGATGATCGTATTCTGAACGACAACGCTGGAGGAAATGGTTGCGGCGCCACTGCCCGTCGATGCAGCATTATTCGTAATTGTGTTATTGATCAGTATGACATCGCTGTTTGCAGCATAGAGGCCGCCGCCGATACCGTTTACCACCAGGTTGCCAGAAAAGGTCGTATTGGAAACCGTGACCGTCCCGGTCTCGATGCCCAGGCCACCACCATTGGAAGAACTCTGATTCGCGGCCAGCAGACTGCGAGTAATCGACAGCGAACCGCCATCGTTCAGAATGCCGCCGCCGATTGGATTATTGCTGACATTGACGGAGATGTTCTGGGAAATCTCTGTCGTGTCGATTTGAACAATGCCGCCCACGCTGTCGACGCCATTGCTGATACCGCCGCCGCCTGCTTCGGCGGTGTTCATGCTGATCTTGCTGGCGGCGACGGACACAAATGTGCCGTTGTTTTTTACGTGGATTGCACCGCCGCGCGCGTCAGCCGAGTTATTCGTGAAGACCGTGCTAACAAACGAATGCGTGCCTTTTGTCGCGAACACTGCACCACCGAAGCCGTCAGCCTGATTGTTGTCGAACTTGGTGCGGAGGAACTGCGAACTGCCATCCGTAAGCGCGACGGCACCACCGCCGTTGGTTGCCATGCCTTGCTGCATGTTACCGACAATGTTGACGTCGTCAGTGCGCAGAAAGCCGGCGCTGCGAATGCCGCCACCGACGCCTGCAGTCACCAAGCCGCCCTGGACGGTGAGACCTCTCAATTCCAGCTCAGCAGACGACGAGACATCGAAGACTCGATCCAGCGTGTTGCCATCGATCTTGGTAGAAGCTGGGCCAAGACCCACGATGGTGATGCGAACAGCAGAATTGAAGACGTCCAAGTCACCGATTAGACCTGCGTCTTCGCCCGCGCCGCTACGCGTCAGCGTGTAAGTTTGGCCTCCCAGGCGAATCTCGAAATTGCCTTCCGCGGATGCGTTGGCTTCCTGAATCGCGGCGCGCAAGCTGATCTTGCCGCCGGAGTCTTCGGCCTTACCGTCGCCGGGATTCACGTCGACGGTGTCGTTCGTCGTATTGACGTTGAAAATCACCGGGGGCGTATTGGTGCCACTCATCAGCCAGCGGGATTCAAACTGCTCAATGCGTGTTGAGAGCTTGCGATCCGACGAGGTCTTCGGCAGATCGATCTGGGATGGTTTCATCCCACGCACGCGCGAGCGACTGCGTAACGATCTCTGAAAACCCAACAGCCAAGACGAGAAGATCATTCGGGCGATCCCATGCTCAAGGTTTCGAGGCGCACCGGAGGCGCGACTCACGGATCGAGTTCACCTGTTTGCACCGCGCACTACGCGCAAGTCACCGCAGGAAAACTCAACTCATCCTCTATCTTCGGCATAATCGGCACGACTTGTCGTGTCGACTTTCGAGTTCCCTCAAGGAACGCACCGACTCTGCCGACTTCGCCCGAGCACCAGCCCCAGTGCCCGGACGGAATAGAGCGAAACAGGCGACGGAGTCTAATTGCCCGCAAGATTGCTAGAAACCGCTAAATCCGTTCAAGATCTCAAGTTGAATTCGACGCCCAATTGCATCCAAAGTTCCGCTTGTGTCGCCTCGACGGTGTGCTACAGCCGAAGTCCCGCCACCAATTCAGTTTCCGCCTAACTAAGCGACAAATTTGCCCATCTTCTCCACTTTAAGCCTAACTTGTGGTCGCGGGACGATTTGCGGCGCGCCAGCAGTCTTTAACTAACCCGCAAAGTCGCCATAACCGATAACCCCCAAGAGCGTTTCTTCCGGACGTGGGGCGGCTTCGTGCCTTCAAACAACCTTCGTCAGCGCACGAAATAGGCATCACTCGGGGGAAGCGACACTGCGAAGGAAGCGGCGGCGCGTCATGTGGCGACAATTGGCTCAGCAGCAGGTCTGGCATCGGATCGGCCCGGGCATGTGCATGCTCTTGGGGATCGTTGCGCTGTGCGGAGTCGTCGCGACCATGTGGTACGAATTGCGTCCGCCGACCTACATCCCACTACAGCCGCAAGATCTGGCCGGATTCGTAGCCAGGCTGGAAGCTGAAGCGATCCCCTATCAGCGCGACGGCACTGTCGTGCTGATTCCAGTTGAGGCATATCAGCGGCTGCGAGTTGGTCTGCCGAACGCCACCGCCAGCAGCACAGCAGCCAGCAGTCAACCGCGTGCTCCGGGCGACAACCAGTTTGCTTACCAGCGTGAAGCTGAACAGCATCTGGCATCAAAAGCTCAGGCTCTGCTTGATCGGGTGTTTGGACCGCACAAAGCCGTCGTTTTCATCAGCGCTGAGCTGCGTTTGCGGACGCTCACCGAGCAAACGGAAGCGTACGTCTCGGAAGGACGAGTTCTCTTCGAAGAAGACGTCACGAAATCCAGGACTCCAGGCGTCCAACGCGATGCGGCTGGCAACGCGGCGTCAGGAGCGCGTGCGGAAGATATGACTCGAATGAAGTGGCAGGTCCCGAAGATCAACCGAACTTCCGAGCAACGCTTCGGGCAGATTGATCATCTGGCCGTGGCTCTGATGTTCGTTGAGGACAAGCCGCCGGAGAGCACGCGCGATCGACAGACCGTGCAAGTGAATCGCGACGAAGCCACCAAGCTGGTGAAACAGGCCGTTGGGTTTCAAGAAGGCCGAGACACCCTGCAGGTCACCGTCGGCAGTACGCCCGCGTTGAACTCAGATCCGTTTGCATCGGAAACATCGCCGCCTCCGCGATCTGCCAGCAACGTCGGGCTGGGCCTGTTGGCGACACTCGCGGCCTTCCTGCCGATGCTGGCGATGTGGTTGTCTCAGCGACGACCGGTCGCAATTCAGGAAACCGTCGCGGTTGAAACGGTTTCACTGGGCAGCGAACGAGTTGCCAACTTGAAGAAGCTGGCTGACGGACTGCGTCCGTGGGTCGAGAGTCAGTAATGCCCATCAACCGCTTAACCCGCTAAGTCAATCAATCCTCAAACGGCATCACTGCTGGATCTCTCCATGAGTCCCGTTCACCTTTCCAACCTCGACAAAGCGGCCATTGTGCTGTGCGACTATTCGCCGCAAGAGGTGGAGGTCGTGTTGGGGTTACTGGACTCGTCGCGCACGAACCGGCTGCGGCAGTTAGTCGAGGCCTACCGCGCGAATCCGCCCGCCGGGCACGTGAGCGAGCTGGTCTTGTCAGAGTTCGTCACTCTGAGCGTAGATGTTGACGATCCGACCCTACCGCCCGTGCGACCCAATCCGACGCCTGCTGTTGACGTCGCTCCGCCGCCAGAGTCACCGGCCGTCTCGGTGACACCAACCGCGCCGACTGCTGCTCCTGAGGCTGTACCCACTCCGGTACCACTAAGAGTCCCGCAGCTTGATATCATTGAGCGAGCCCGCCGTGCTCATGAGGAGTCCGACGATCCTTTGCACAAGATCGCACCGGCCAACTTAGCCAGGGTGCTGCAGCAGGAACATCCGCGCGCGATTGCGATCGCCCTCAGCAAGATGGACTCGTGGCAGGCGGCGGAAGTGATGCGCCGGCTAGATCCGCAGGTTCGGCAAGACGCGTTTCTGGTCATGGCCAGTGACGATCTGCCCGAAAACACCGAAGTTGTGCGCCGCGTGATGCAGACGATTGTGGAATTGAGTTCGCAAGCTCAGCCCACCGACATCCTGCCTGAAGGGGATGAGCGGCTGAACCATATGGCCGACGTCCTGCATTTGTTGAGTCCCGCTGAGCGGGCGCCGTTGCTGCGCATGCTGCGGGACGGAAACCCCGTCGCGTTCGCCGAGATCGACCATCAGCTTTATGACTTCGAAACGCTGCTGGAAATTCCTGATCGTTCCCTGCAGCGCGTGCTGGCCGAGGCTGATTTGAAGGTGCTGGCGACAGCACTGCATCGCGCCAATCCGCTGATCGCAGAACGAGTCTTGACGCAACTGCCGGATCGCGACCGCGCCATGCTGCAGCAGGAAATCTCGTTCCTGGACTCGGTCAAGCTCTCGCAGGTCGAAGCCGCCCGCCGCGAAATTGCCGACATCGTGCGGCAACACGACGCCGACGGCACAACGTCGTCTGGCCAGATCTAGTGCTTCCAGCGTAATTTTACGCGTTGGAAATCACTGGTCCGCCCGCGAACGGAGTTCTCTCGTGTTGCGCATTGGATTGATCAAACTCGTTGCTCTGCTGGCACTCATCTCGTCGGGGCTGTTGAGTCCTCCGTATGCGGTCGCTCAGCGCGTCAAACCGAATGCGCAGCTCGACAAGTTCCAGAGCCAGCGTGTGGCATCCTATGACCGCTTCTTCAAGCAGGTCGACGACCTCATTGCCTTCTGCGACGCGCGCGGCCTGACCGAAGGCACCGCCGAGCTGAAACGCTGGAAGATCCCAGTCAGCGGCACTGAGTTGTTAACAACATCGCTGCCTCAGGACATGCAACAACCGTTGCCGAATGATCTGCCTCAAGACGAACGGCAATGGCGCGTGGAACTCACCGCAGCGCGGCAGGTCATCGCGAAGGACCTCTATCTGCTGTCGCGGCGAGTGCTCAACGCGAGCCTGCACAGCATTGCGATCTCACTGGTACGCGAGGTTCTGTACTTCGACCCGGATTATGAACAGGCTCGCATCCAGCTAGGTTATGAACGCTTTGGTGAGCTGTGGACGACGCCTTTCTCAGCCCGCAAGTTGAAGGCGGGTTTTGTCTGGCACGATCAGTTCGGCTGGTTGCCGCAAGCTCATGTAGCCAAGTACGACGAGGGCCAACGCTGCTATCGCACGAACTGGATGACCGCCGCGCGTGAAGCCACTATCCGGCAGGACTTCAACAATGCTTGGGAAGTGGAGACCGATCACTACCGTATTAAGACGAACGTCAGCCTCGAACGTGGCGTTGAAATCGCGAAGGCGCTGGAAGTCTTTCATAAATACTTCCGCTCAACATTCGATGGCTTCTTCAATTCGCCCGAACAATTGAAGAAGGTGGCAAAACAGTCGCGGCCATTTGAGATTCACTTCTTCCGCACACAGGACGAATACGTCAACCGACTGAAGAAGAATAATCCGCAAATTGGTATCACGAACGGTATCTACATGCCCGATGATCGCGTGGCTTACTTCTATGAGAGTGCCGACGGCGATGTCGAAGCCACGCTGTATCACGAAGCAACGCATCAGATCCTCTATGAGCTGCACCAGCAGCCGCGTCAGATTGGCCAGCACGATCACTTCTGGGTGGTCGAAGGCATCGCCTGTTACATGGAATCGTTCCGTCGCAAGCCCGACGGTTTTTCGATTGGCGACCCGGCTTACATCCGCTTTCAGAACGCGCGTGAACGTGCTGTTGATGAGGGTTATCTGGTGCCGCTGGCGCGGTATGACGAAATGGGCAAGCTGGCGTTTCAGTCAGATCCGAACATCAAAAAGAACTACAGTCAGGCGGCCGGGTTAGCTCACTTCTTTATGCACTATGGCGATGGCCGCTATCGCGACGCGCTGGTGCAGCATCTGGAGTTGCTTTATCGACCGCAGACTGGCCGCATGCGCGTCGCAGGGCTGAATCAACTGACTGGTGTTTCGTACGATGATCTTGATCGGCAATACATCGAGCACATGCGCAGCCTGGATGTGGACCCAGCCGGAACTGCGACAACGAAAGCCCAATGAGCCGCCTTCATGCGCCGTCCGATTCGAATTCAAATTCTCATTCCGTTCGCGACGGTACTGATCGTCTCTGTGGCGGTGATGGCCATTACGGAAGCCTGGCTGGCAGCGGGACGTGCTGAACGCGATGTGCTGAAGCAACTCCGCAGCGTGATGGCGACGATCGAGCAATCGAGTCTCAACTACACGCTGACGATCCTCGACAAAATGCGTGGCCTGTCCGGCGCTGAGTTCGTCGCACTAACTGCTGAGGGCCGCATCGACGCCTCAACTTTGCGTGAAACGCCGGTGGAACTCGGGCAGATCGAAGCCGCGCCCCTGATCTCGGCGAGCACGAAGCTGTCGTCGTTCCCGCGTGTGATGGTCGGCAACGAGGCATATTCCGCCAGCCGCGTGAAGGCGAGCGGCTCAACGCGCGTCTCGACGTTAGTGGTCCTCTATCCCGAAGCCGTCTGGCGAGAGGCCCGCTGGACAGCTGCGTGGCCTCCGCTGGTGGTGGGCTCCATCACGGTGCTGGTAATGTCAGCAGTCGCCGCGTGGCTGGCCGCGCGACTGGCACGGCGCGTGTCCGTGATTGAACAGCTCTTCGCGGACATCGCAAACGGCACATTTCGGCAGATCCCGCTGCAGCAGTCGTCCGACGAGCTGGATGATCTTGTCGCATCCGCGAATCGGCTGTCGGTGCAACTGGCGGACATGCAGCAGACCATTCGTCGTACCGAACGTGTTCGATTACTGGCGCAACTGGCTGGAGGCTTGGCTCATCAACTGCGTAATGCCGTGACCGGTGCCCGCATGGCCGTGCAGATTCATCAACGCCGCTGCAGTGCCGGTGATACAGACAGCCTGGACGTTGCGTTGCGGCAGATGTCGATGACTGAAGAGCACGTCAAACGCCTGCTGTCGCTGAGCCGAACGCGCGAAGAGAACCCGGTACCCGCAAACCTGGATGAAGTCCTCGCGGAAGTCGTGCGCCTCGCTGAGCCTGTTGCGAATCATGCGCATGTTGGCTTGAGAATCTCTCTGCCAAACGGCATTTCGCATGCGGACTTTTGCGTCAACGACGGCGAGAGTTTCAAGACCGCACTGTTGAACCTGGTCCTCAATGCGATCGAGGCTGCTGGGGCGGATGGCGAAGTGAATATCCGCCGCGAGCACTTGCCGGACTCAGTGAGCGTGCAGGTGATTGATACGGGCGCCGGGCCTCCTGCTGCCGTCGCCGAGAACCTGTTCGAACCATTTATCACAACGAAGCCCGAAGGTGTCGGCCTCGGCTTGTCGTTGGCCAAGCAAGCAACTGAGGACCAAGGCGGCTCCCTGCGCTGGTTTCGAGCGGAAAATCGCACCGTTTTCGAGATCAAACTGCCACGCAGCCTGTGAACGGACAGTTGCCACTCCCGTCCGCCGCGACAGGTACGACAGCAGCAACTTTGCTACAATGCAAGACGCTCGGTTCGACCCTCAATCAGGAAGGTTCGCAGACTATGTCGCGGCGTGTTTTGGCGATTCATGCTCATCCGGACGACATCGAGTTCCAGTGCGCTGGCACTCTGGCCCTGCTGAAGGAGAGGGGCTGGCACATCACCATCGCGACGATGACGCCCGGCGACTGCGGCAGTGCGGAAGTGGGCTGCGCGGAAATCGCGCGGACTCGCCGCGCCGAGCAGCAGGCGGCGGCTGAATTGCTCGGAGCGGATTGCCTGTGTCTGGAGTTTCGTGATCTCAGCATCTGCTTTGATAACGACTCGCGACATCGCGTCGTCGAAGTCTTGCGGAGAACCCAGCCGGATCTGGTGCTCACCGCGCCGCCGGTCGACTACATGCCCGATCATGAACAGACGAGTTTGTTAGTGCGGGATGCGTGTTTCAATGCGCCCATTCCGAACTATGACACTCGGCAAGAGAACCCCGCTCCACCGCTCGGGCGTATTCCGCATCTGTATTATGTGGACCCGCTGGAAGGAATTGACTGGTTTGGACGGGCGATTGATCCTGAGTTCATCATCGACATCAGCCGGACATTTGAGCTGAAGCAGCGGATGCTGGCGTGTCACGCGAGCCAGCGCGGCTGGTTGCTCAGGCAGCACGGGATTGATGAGTATCTCAACAGTTGCGAACGCTGGAGTAAGTCGCGTGGAGAACGCATCGGTGCGGCGTACGGCGAAGGCTTCCGTCAGCACAAGGGGCACCCTTACCCGCACGACAACCTGCTGGCCGCGGAACTCGGGCTGACGAAGTAACGCAACGGAACGAGATGTGTACCAGCGCCACCGCTGCTGAAGGCTCACAGTAGCGAATCGCAGTCTCTTCACGAGACAATGGTTGAACCGCCTTCGCCAGACAGCGCACGTCGACGCGAGGCCGGAAGCTGGCAGTGCTTGATGACAGCGCTCACAGACGCGGGATGCGTCTGCCACGTAGCGACGACAACATATTGAGATATCGAAGGACCAAGCGATGAAACGGATTGCGATCATTACCGCCGGCGGCGACACACCGGCTCTGAACGCGACTTTGTACGGTGCGGTGGCGCGAGCGAATGAACTCGAAGTGGAAGTACTCGGCCTGATGCGCGGCTTCGACGGCGCGATCGATCCGCGTGTGCCACACGTGCGACTCAACCCGCTGTTCTCGCTGATCCCAGAACTTGACCCCTGCGTTGGTGGTTCAATCATCGGATCGTCGCGCACCTATATCGATCCGAAGCAGGTTGAGCAGCATCGGATCGTGGCAGGTCGCCTGATGAAACTGGGCGTGGAAGGCCTGATCTGCATCGGCGGCGACGGCACCATCAGCGGCATGCAGCCGCTGTCGAACTTCTTCCCGTGCGTGCTGGCTCCGAAGACGATCGATAACGACCTGGGACTGAACTACATCGACGAGCCGCATGAATGGCTGCGCGAGGAAATTGCTCCCGGCCAGTACAAGTATCGCCGCACGAGTGGTCGCGATGAGATCGATCTCGAAGAGATCATCAACTACGTGACACCAGGCTATGCCACGGCAGTGTATGTGGCGGCTCAAGGTGTGGAACGCATTCGCACGACCGCCGAAAGTCACTGCCGCATCGCGCTCATTGAGGTCATGGGTCGCGATTCAGGCTACATCGCGCTGGGCGCCAGCTACGGGCAGCCGGACATTACTCTGATCCCCGAGGTGCCACTGGACTTTGAACGGCTGGTGGAACGCGTGCGGGAACTCTACGAGTTGCAGAAGCACGTGGTGCTGGTTGTGGGTGAAGGTGTGGTCGATGAGCACGGTAACCAGTTGGGCGCAGCATCTAAGAGCTATGACCCGGCGGGCAACATCATGCTGAGCGGTGCCGCTGAGCATCTTGCGAGCATGCTGGAAGCGCGGCTGGGCGACGACTACTTCCGCAAGACGGGCCTACATCACAAGGCGGCGTCGGCGGTCTTCACACGCAAGATCGGACACACTCAACGCGGCGGGCGGCCGATCATGTTCGACCGCTTCACGGCAACTCAACTGGGCGGCCGTGCGGTCGATCTCTTGATCCGCGAACAAAACAATCACGTAGCTACGGTGCAGTGGAGCGAGAAAGCTGGCTTCACTGTCAGCGAACTGTCCGCGAGCAAACTGCAGGATCGGTGGGGCAAGATCCGTGGACGAACGGTGCATCCGAGCTTCTGGGATTCGAAACGGTTCAAGCTGTCCGAACTGGGTCGCAAATACCTGCAACCGATTTTCACGAACGCCATCGGCCGCGACGATATGGAAGCGATCCACACCAAGATGTTCAGCCCGGCGAACCTGGTGACTCGCTACCAGAGCTTCAATGTCGAGATCCAGAAGCGGCTGCAGTATCTGGAGTAGGTTCAAAGCGGAGTTCGTTCGGCGACGAAACCCCAGAACTGTGTCAGTCTGCGCGACGCATTGTGCCCGCTTTGTTGCGTTACGGCATCATGTCGGCACATCCCCGCACAGCGGCGCCACGGTCCGATCAGGACAACGAAGTCTCCAGGATTTTTCGAAAGCGGATTTGACGGCGAACTGCTCGCTTGAATCCGCTTGTTCGCTGCGAACCAGTTAGATTTGAGGGACATTCCGCGTCGTTGCCTGAGTTCGTTTCTCAGTCACACGCGGATGCTCGATGGCGGCTGAACAAAGACTGCAACACTTGTTCGATCAGCCGCCTTGGCGAACTTCGTATGTCCCTGAATAACCGCAGCAGCTTCCGATTTCCGATTCACGAGGACCGTGCTCACATCACGGTGCTGGTGGATCAGATTCCGCATTCTGCTGTGCTGGCGGATATGTCTGCGGGCGGCTTTGGCTTCCTGGTGTTACGCGGCTTGCAACTCAGTGCGGACAGCCAGATCTCGCTGCTGATGGACGATACGCTTTTCGAATGCCGAGTAGCTTATGCCCGGCCTGATCAGGCATTTCAGTTCGTCGGTGTTGAACGGGTGCGCGATGTATCCGTCCTGTCCCTGCCACCGATGGGTGCAGCTTCCACCTTCTACAAAGAGGCACCTGCCAGTTCGAATCCGCTGATCTTCGTCGCTGTTGTAGTCGGATTCACAGGATTGATGGTTGGCACATTGTCATTTGTCGGAGGTGGAGGAAACCAGCGTCCACGCGCGACAGCCTTGGCGAATACTCGTGAACTCGAATTACCAACCGACGTCGTAAAGGACAGCCTTGATGTCCGCGACCGAAGCGTTCAACAGGTCAGCGATACCATTGCGAACGCCCGCCGGTTCGTGTTGTCCGCTGCGGAGAAACAGAATCGAGCCGCCAAGGTATTAGCCGGTTCCCACCGGCTCACCTGGGACACGCTGGTCAAACAACTCGAACTCACAGGTCATCAAATTGATCGGCTGTTAGAACTCACCGACGAACAACCGGGAGCGGATACTCCATCACCGGCCTCCGTCGAACAGCGCCGCACGCTGGCCATGGACGTCCTCACTCCCGAGCAAAAGACGCGGTTCTCACAGTTGATCGCGACGGGACCTCTATAGTCTGAACAAGCATTTTCTCTTGGCTACCTAGCGCGCGAATGCGCTACTGCTGCATCTTTATAAAGATCGGCTTAGATCGAACGATGCGTTTTTCTCCCTTTTTGTCCTGCCACCGTATTTCGTCGAACGTTCCACTTCTGAACTGATTGAGAATAGATGGGGTTGACAGAAGGCGCTCGTCGCCAACTATTTGGACATAAAAATCAGCATTTGAAAAATCAAAAACATTGCCTGTATCGGCAAATCGTTGCAGGCCTTGAGCTGGCAATTGAACTCGCTTCTCTATTGCTGAATCCCCTTCCATGTACACCCATTGCTCTGAGCCCAATCCTTTTATGCTGATCTGCCCAAATCCGAGCTGCAACAGATCCCCAACGAGGTCGCCTTTTTTGTCATGTATATTGATACGTCCCGGCGCTCCTACCCAGGGGTTTAGGTAGGGATTGAAAACGAACATGTCGCGTTGCGCATTGTTGCGGATTCGAAACACTAGCCAGCGCGCCCCCGTTGTGTTGTCAACATACGTCTCAAGCTCGCACGAAAGGTCGCCCCGGATTTCACCAGGCAATAAGGACACTTTCGAGTTACTGATACGCGCACTTGGCGTCGCCCTGTCGATTGGTGCGTCAGGCGGCTGAGCCTGTGCGGACTGGAACAAAACAAAGGCAACCAACGCCGTTATCACCACTCGCACAGAAGTAGCAGACGTCATGGCTTGATCCCGCCGAGTTTTGAAGCTGAGGCAAATCGAGTGTCCCAAGATTATCTATATTTCTGTACAAATGAAACACAGAAACGGTCCCCTCAATGTCGCGGTACGAGTCTGCAGATCACTGTATTAAAGATCACAGGGCAGCGGATCGTGTCCCGGTAGCGTTTCGGCGGACAGGATTGCGCGCCCTGCACCCACGGCGTGACTATCACTCGCTCTGGGTCGACTGGTCCGGGCGTTGGACGAACTGCAGGGAAGCCGAGTTCATGCAGTAGCGCAGGCCGGTAGGGCGGGGGCCGTCGTCGAAGACGTGGCCCAGGTGCGCATCGCAGCGGCTGCAGACGACTTCTGTGCGGGGCATGGCGAGCTTGTAGTCCACTTCCGTGCGGACGGAATTCTCTTCGGCGGGCTGATAGAAGCTCGGCCAGCCGGTGCCTGAGTCGTATTTCGTTTTGGAATCGAACAACGTCTCCCCGCAACAGACGCAGCGGTAGACGCCATCCTTCTTGTTGTCCCAGTATTGGTTGCGGAAGGCGGGTTCCGTGCCCTTCTTGCGAGTCACGTGGAACTGCTCCGCCGTCAGCAGTTCTTTCCAGCCTGATTCGGATTTTGGCAGCTCTTCGCGGATCTCGTTATCGCCTAACATGCGTGGCGCCTTGGAAAGTTCAGGAGTTGATTGGTCTTGCTGGTCGGCCCCGGAACTGCTGACATTTCGCGATTCCGCGCAGCCCGGCAGGCACAAGTACGCCGTGCAGCCCAGCAAAGCAAGAAAAAGAGTCCCGCGACTGATCGAGGTTTGTGTTGCAGGTCGTAATCGATTTGTCTGTTTCAACATGCCTAGTTCCTGATGTCCTGGCAGCCAACTACAGGGACAGGATGCCTCATTGTCGCGAGTTCGCCAACGGGAGTTTTTGACGTAATGGATCTGCCTGTTTACCTGCGACGCACTCAGCGGCCGTTGCCCGAGATCCGTGCCCGCACGCGCGAGATCTACGACGCCGTCCTGAAGCAGTCGCCCTGGATCAAGGACGGAAACTTCGCAGCGCTGCACAGCCGCGATCTGGAATTCCTCTTCGCGGCGTATGACAAAACCTTCTTCGAAGGCACGCTGAACTCCTCGTTGACAGGTCTCCGCGCTCCACTGACGTTCCGAGTCTCCAAACGCATGACGCGCGTCGGCGGCACGACCACACGTTTTCGTCCGCGGTTCGGCTTCAGCAACAAGACCACGTTTGAAATCGCGGTCTCGTCCACACTGCTCTTTGCCACCTTCTACGACGTCAACCGCCCCATCCGGGTGACGGGCATTGAATGCCGCGACCGGCTGGAAGCTCTGCAGCGCGTCTTCGAACACGAACTCATTCACCTCACGGAAATGATGGTCTTTGATGACTCCAGTTGCTCGCAACGGCGGTTTCAGCAATTGGCGTTTCAATTCTTCGCGCACACCGAGGCCACTCATCAGCTCATCACGCCCGGCGAACGAGCGGTCAGCAAGTACGGCATCCGTCCGGGCGACAAAGTGCGGTTCCGAGTCGAAGGCACCGAATACATCGGCTTCGTGAACCGCGTGACGAAGCGGGCGACGGTGCTGGTCGAAGACCCCAACAGCCCGCTGTATTCCGACGGTCGCCGCTACGCCAAGTTCTACGTACCGTTGGCGATGCTCGAACCAACCGGCTGAAGAAAACCCGTAGCACGACGACCGATCCAGTTGTGACCGGTCTTCCGACCGAGCCACCACAACATGCACGTGGCCCGCACTCTCCGTGTGCGGGCATGTCGGCACACGGAGAGTGCCGACCACAAGGCTGGTTACCCGGACGGGCCGTCCATGCTACGAATGACTTCGACAGACATCCCGCTGCAGCCGGAACGCTCTTGCGACCGACACATCAGTCTATGAGAATGTGTCTTTGCTGCTGTTGGTGAGCGTTACCCCTCAGTGCCGAGGTGTCTCATGTTTCGCGTCGATGCTGGCTTGTCTGGGAAATACTGCGACGGAATGAACCGCCGGAGCTTTGTGCAGCTCGGTGTGGCGGGTATGGCATCGCTGGGACTGGGAGACGTTCTGCGCGCGAAGTCCGCTTCCGCCGCCAACGGCACCCCGAACAAAGAAACTTCGGCGATTCTGCTGTGGCTGGATGGGGGGCCCTCACATCTGGACCTCTATGACCTCAAGCCCCAGGCGCCGGTCGAAGTGCGCGGCATCTGGAACCCGATTCGCACCAACGTGCCGGGGATCGAGATCTCTGAGTTGTTTCCGCTGCAGGCTCAAATCGCCGACAAGTTTTCGATCGTGCGCTCGCTGCATCACGACACCGGCGACCACTTTGCCGGCGGTCACCGCATGCTGACGACGAAGGATATGAACGTCAGCGGCGTGCTCACTGCCGGACGGTTTCCGGGCATCGGTTCGATCATTGCCCGCGAACGTGGAGCTCGAAAGCCGGGCATGCCGCCATACGTCGCGGTGCCCTACGGCATGAGCATTGGCCTGCGACCAGGCTATTTCGGCGGCAACTTCCTGGGTGTGGAGTACGACCCGTTCGAAACCGGCGGCGATCCGAACGCTTCGAACTTCAAGGTGGAGAACCTGAAGCTGGCCTCGGGGCTGACCGTCAATCGCCTCGAAGACCGTCGCTCGCTGCTCCAACATTTTGATCGCATTCGTCGCGACGCCGATCAGACCGGCGTGTTCACGGCGATGGACCGCTTCGATCAGGACGCCTTCAGCTTCGTGACCGGCGAAAACGCCCGCCGCGCCTTCGACATCGGTCTGGAATCACCCAAAATTCGTGATCAGTACGGCCGCAACAGTTGGGGACAAAGCACCCTGCTGGCGCGTCGGCTGGTGGAAGCGGGTTCGACGTTTGCCACTGTGCACTTCGGCGGCTGGGACCATCACTGGGACCTGAAGACCGGCATGGAACGTTACCTGCCGATGGTGGATATGGCGGTGACGGCCCTGTTCAACGACCTCGAACAACGCGGCCTGCTGGATTCGACGCTGGTCATTCTCTGCGGCGAGTTCAGTCGCACGCCGCGCATGAACGACGGCGGCAACGGCGGACCTCCACTGAGCATGGGTCAGCCCGGTCGCGACCACTGGGGTAATTCGATGTTCTGCCTGCTCGGTGGCGGCGGCGTCAAAGGCGGCCAGATCGTCGGTTCCACCGACGCCAAGGGCGAGCGTCCGGCAACTCGCCCCGTCCGTCCGACGCACATTCATTCCACGATCTATCAATGCCTTGGCATCGACACGTCGCTGCAGGTCATCGACCACAACGGCCGCCCCAACCCGATCCTCGACGACCAGCAAGGTATTCCCGAACTGCTGTAGTTCTGAAAGCGAAGCCATAGTCGCTGATTGCGCCGCAATCAGAACGAATTGGTTCACCCACGGACGCGGCGCAGAGCAAGTTCCAGGCCACAGTAGGGGGGGCCAAACATGACGCCCAAACCCGGGCGGCCGCACTTTGGGGGCCCGGTTGTGCGCCCCCCCCCCGGGTGGGGG
>CAYLTY010000021.1:0-38215 GCA_964386705.1 uncultured Planctomycetaceae bacterium | reverse complement strand
CCACAGTAGGGCGGACAATCCTGTCCGCCGAAACGCTGGCGCCATAAGATGGCGGACAGGATTGTCCGCCCCACAAGCTGTTGGCTGCTACTCGCTCGCAACTTCAACGTACACCTTCAGGCAGTCACCCTGTTCGAGCAGGTGCATCATCTCTTTGAAGTTCTCCAGCCCCTTGATCGGGTGCGTGAGGATCTTCGGTGTCACGCCGTGGAACATGAGTTCGCCCACGGCCATCGCCGTGATGCCTTGCTCAAAGTGCTTCCAGTTGCCGTTCACAGTGCCGACCAGCAGCTTGTTGCCCAGCACCCATTCCAGATTGATCTTGTTGGCGGGAACGTCATTGAGCTTCTTGTCGCCGCCCGTGACGCTGGACCAGATCAATGCGCCGTTGAGTCCCAGATACTCCATCGCCTGGAAGGCTTGAGCCGCACTGCCGGTGGCTTCGAAAATGACGTCCGGTCGGCGACCAATCGACTTGATGACTTCTTGCGGAGTCTTGCCTTCGGCGGCGCTGCAGTAGTTCGCGCCGTAGCCGGCGACGATCTCGGCTTTCAGATTGCCTTCGGTCTTCTGACGAGCAAACGTGTAGACCTGCATGCCCTTCAAACGGAACATCAGGGTGGCCAGGAGGCCGATTTGGCCTGATCCGAGGACGAAAGCGACTTCCGGATGCCAGACCTGCAGACGGTGCTGGGCGAGCATGGCCTGCTCAATCCCTTTAGCCACAACGCTGGACGGTTCGGCGAGCACGCCCAGATGCTTCAGCTTCTCAGGAATGCGGACGACGTATTCCGTGTCGTCAACGAAGTATTCCGTCATGTAGCCGTGACGCAGGTTGATACCGCGTTCGTAGTAGGTCTCTTCGCTGGTGACGTCGTTGCGGCCGATGCGGTCATAGATCGAACCACCGGGGCGACGGACGGTGCACGAGACATAGTCACCGGGCTGCACTTTGGTGACCGCCGGACCAACCTCGATCACCTTGCCGAACGATTCGTGGCCAATCACCAGGAAGTCACTACCCGGAGGCGGGTTACCATACAGGCCTTCGTTGATTTCGCGATCCGTGGCGTCAACGCCGACCTGCAGGACCTTCACCAGCACGCCGCGACCATCGGGAACATCGGTTACCTTCGGCATGGGAATATCGGTGAGATGCACACTGTTCTTGTGCGGCGGCTTGACGGCAACAGCTTTCATGGGGACGTCCAAGTCTGAAGATCGGGAGTAACGACTGGTCTGGCGCGGATGATGCCAACCTGCACCGCGCCTGAGAACCCAGCGCGGTCGATGGGCATTTGGCGGAAGATTAGGACGTAACTGCCAAATGCAAAAACGTCTCTTCAACTGACAGCACTAATCCGCCAACTCCGCTCGGAAACTGTCGATTCCGCGGACTTTGCCGATCGCAGCAACCGGCCCACGCAGCTACTGCGGCCACGGGTCGTAGGTGCCGAAGTTCCACAGGCGACCTTCCAGATCGCGGCAACTGAACCCGCGACCGCCGTAACTTTCGTCCTTGATGTCGACGATGATCTGTGCCCCGGCGGCTTTGGCGCGGCGATAGATCTCGTCGGCATCGGAAACCACGACGTAGGGGCTTTGAGTTTCCGCGCCGCCGATTTCATCCGGCTGCTTGATGAGCTGGCCCCATTCGGTTTCGTGCTTCAGCACCGAACCCAGCATGATCATGCCGTTGCCGAACGTCAGTTGAGCATGCGCAATCGTGCCGTCTTCGTTGGGATAGACCGCCTGCTTCTCGAAGCCGAATGCACGGCACAGCCATTCAATCGCGGCCACCGCATCGCGATACCGCAGGCAGGGAATCACCGTTGCTCGAGTGTTTTTGGGCAGTTCGGCCATGGCTGCTTCTCTTACGGCTGATGTTCGTTAGCGACAGGTCTTTTGTAGGGTGGGTTGAGGCACGAAACCAACCAATCGACGAAAGGCCGATGCCGTGTTCGGTAGCAACACGATAGTTGTTGGTGGGTCGCCCTGTGGTTGACCCACCCTACGACGGAAGCGCGATGCATCTGCCCCGGTCCGCGTTCGCCTACTTCTTCGCAGCCACTCCGCGTTCGGTGTCGATGCGCAGCGTTCCGGAGCCGCTCAACTGACGCACGGCCTGGCCGTCTTCGGTGACCGTGACGTCCAGCGTGACACCCTGATAGCCGCCAGTGAGGCACTCTTCCGTCGCCAGCAGCGTGAAGGTCACTTCCTTGTCTTCAGGACCGATCTCGCGAACGGGCTCAACCAGTTGCACGCCGCGCGGCAGGCGAGTCAGCGTAGCCTTGGCTTTGCCTTCGAACGGCTTCAAGTGGTTGAGTTTCACCGTCAGATTCGCGGTCTTGCCGCGCTCAATCGATGCCCGCGGGAATTTGGCGTCGATGTGCGGCTCGGCAACGGTGAGCTTGAACGGCTTCGCGGCGACGTACGTGCGATTCGCGCCGTCGCGATAGCCGGGTCGCTCGCTGCCGTTGGTGACCGTCAGCGTCACGGGATAGGTGCCGGCGGTCGCATTGCGAGCGGCACCGAGCAGGTATTCGCCTTCAGTCTTACCAGCGGGAACGGTGACGGGCGTGCCCGTCGAAATGCCGTTCGGCTTCCATTCCATCGCGACGTTCACCGGCCCGTCGTAGCCGTCAGCTCGCTGAATCTTGAACTTCACCGTCATCTCGCCGTTCTGCACGAGCGACGACTTAGGCTCATCCACTTCAATCGAGAACGGGGCTGCTTCGGTCACCGCAATCGCCAGCCGGTCAAAACTGTTGAAGAGGTAGAAGTCGTTGTTGCCCGATGCGTTCATGGCGATCGACTGACGGAAGCCACTGTAGAGCTGCGGAGCCGCCTTATCGTCCGACCCTTCGGTCTTCGCCGGTTTCACAATCACTTCGATGAGCTTGCCCTGCAGTTTGGCGTCGGCCGCTGCTTCGAACACAACCGGCACGCGAATCATTGATGGGGTGATGCGCGGAGCGGTCATCGTCACGCCTTCGGGCAGATTGAGCGCCACTAGCTCCAGATCGCCATTATACGGACGATTCGAATTGATAATCGACATGGTGGTATTATATCGCCCGCCCGCCGGGACACCGACAGATTGACGCGACTGCGGCGAGAACACGTTCTCAGCCTCTTGCGGGATGTAGACATAGACGGTGTCAACTTCGGGAGTCACTTCGACTCGATAGACGTAATCCGCACCGCCGCTGTTACGGTCGTCTTCCACACCCAGCACGTAGTCGCCGTCAGCCGGAGCAGTGAAGTCCAGCGTTGCATCCAGCGTGTCGCGGTTCATTCCGCTGTAAGGAGCCAGACCCAACTGATTGGGTCGCGAATCGGTCGCTCGCTGCGGGCCGCCCTTGGATGTGATCTGCTTCACCCAGATGGTCGGATCGACCGGCGAACCAATCGAGTTCGCCAGGCACTGAATGCGATAACGCTCACCCTTCTTGGCCGTGAAGCGGAAGCAATCGACGTCGCCCGACTGATCGATCACACCGTTGAACGCGGCAGGCAGACTCGCGGCAGTTGTCTTGTCCTTCTCAGCAGTCGCGACCAGTTGATCGGGCGTGTTGTTCGGCTCGGCTTCCAGCGCGTTCGGGAACGGAGACACTCGCAGAGTGTTCGGCGTCGGCGCTGGCACATCCTCAACGACGGGCGCATATGCGAAGTTCTGCGACGTTGGCGCCTGATGTCCTTGGGGACTCGGCAACGTCGGCAGCTTAACCGTCTGTGAACTGGCTCCCTTGGGATCGCCGATCAGCTTCACCGCCAGATCTTGTCCCGACTGTCCACCCGCTGGATAGACCGCTGTCGGTCGCGCGAACGTGCCGACGTGTAACCGATACAGATCGTTTTGAGCCGAGTACAGCGCGTGCCGCACTTCGACGAAGTACGTGCCATCTGCCGGAGCGACCGTCGACACGACGGGATCCTGCACGAACAGCGCCGAGTCATCCGCCGCGACGAGCTTCTTGCCGTCCGCATTCAGGATCGCCACGTACAGATCGGGAATGCCCTGATCGACTCCCAGTCGCGTCGCTTCGATCTCGGCCGAAAGCCGCTGCCCTTGCTTCGCCTCAATGCGGTAGAGATCCACATCCGTCTGTTCGATCATGCGACCGGTGATGGTGCTGTTGAGCGCAACGGCTTGCGCGAACTCGCGCTTGTCGTTCCGCTTCTGATTGCTTTCTTCTTCTTCAATGTTGGCAAACGGACCCACAAAAAACCGTTGATAATCAGAGATACCGTGATCGGTTCTCAAACGCAGACCGTGCAGGCCGAGTGCACACTCGTCTGATACCGTCAGCCGCACCTTCACGCGCGTGCCAGCGTCCACCTTGATCTTGCGGCCATTGACCTCGACTTCTTCCACCGGCTCAACGGCTTCCACCGTGATGCCCGGTTCGTAGAGCATCACTTCCCGGGCCTTCTCCAGGTACCGTCCCTGCAACTGCACTTCGACGGTCTTGCCGCGTTGCAGCCCGGGCGGAGAAACTCGCTGCAATTTCGGTGTTCCAGCTTCAGCCACACTGGCAGCGCCGAGCAGCGCCATCACGGAAGTCAGACAGAAGAAGCGGCGCATGACAGACTCCATAAAGAAACAGCCCACCGAGTCGGACCCGGTGGGCTGTGAATTCAACTGAGGGCTAGGACACCAGTTCTTTGACCACGTCGCCGCCGTCAATGATTTCAATCGGACGGGCACCGGGAGCCATCAGCTCCTTGTCGGCGTTGATACCAATTTGTTGATACACCGTCGTGAGCACGTCTTCGATACGAACTGGATTCTCTTCCGGTTCGCTGGCCGTGCTGTTGGACGAGCCATACACCAGACCGCGCTGGAATCCGCCACCGGCCATTGCGACCGAGTACACTCGCGGATAGTGATCGCGGCCGGCGTTGGCGTTGATCTTCGGCGTGCGTCCAAATTCGCTCGTTACCAGCACCAGCGTGCTGTCCAGCATGCCGCGTTCATCCAGGTCGTTGATCAAACCGGCAATCGCCTGGTCGAGCGTTGGAGCCTGACGACGCATCGCGTTCTCGATGCCGTTGTGATGATCCCAGCCACCGAAGCTGACGGTGACAAATCGCACGCCGGCTTCCACCAGTCGGCGAGCCAGCAGGAACCGCATGCCAGCTTCGTTCTGGCCGTACTTGGCCTTCGTGCTGTCGGCTTCCTTGTTGATGTCAAAGGCTTCACGAGCGGCAGCGGAACTGATCATCGCATACGCACGATGATAGAACTCATCCATCGCACCGAGAGCTTCGGCCTTCGATGCCAGCTTGCGGAAGTGATCGTCGACCACTTCGCGAATGCGCTGGCGCTTGTAGAAGCGGTCATCATCGACGCCCGGAGGCAGCAGCAGGTCCTTAACCTGATAGCCGGATCGACCCGGATCGCTGCCGATACCGAACGGACCAAACTGTGAACCGAGGTAACCCGTTCCGCCGTATTCGTTCGCATTAGGAATAGCGACGTACGGTGGCATCTGCTGCTTCGAACCGAGTTCGTGCGAGATCACAGCACCGAGGCTCGGGTGCTCAATCGCGGGGCTCTTGCGATAGCCCGTGAACATCGCATAGCTCGCGCGACCGTGATCGGCTTCTTTGCCAGCGATGGACCGGATGATGGTCATCTTGTTGGCAATCTTGGCCGACTGGCTGAAGTTTTCACTGAAGACGACGCCCTTCAGAGACGACTTGGCAACGCCGAACGGACCGCGGTATTCCAGCGGAGCTTCCGGCTTGGGGTCCCAGGACTCCTGATGAGCCATGCCACCCGGCAGGACGATCTGAATGACACCCTTCGCCTTGCCTTCCTTGCTTTCATAGAACTTTTGCTCGGCCTTGGCTTCCAGTCGCAGGACGTCGCCCAAAGTCAGCCCGAGTGCTCCACACACGCCGACCTTCATGAAGTCGCGGCGTGATGGTTTCTGAAAATGAGCCGGATCGTCGGCCCATGTGACGATGTCTTTCTGATGAGCGGCCATGAATTCGCCTTTGGCAGAACGGAAATCAGGTGTGTGGGGCATTGGCGGGCAGCACGAGCGCTCCGCCGGAAACGGGCAGTTCAAACAGGAGGGAGACCCAAGTTAAGGATCGTAACGCGGCAGGCACGCCGTCAAGCACGGCAAACGGAGTTTGAGACTACCGTCGCCACGAGAGATCGGCAACGGGTGATGTGAACTCCAGCCCTGTTTTTCACGGCATTAGTCTCGCGACCAATGTAGTTCAGCCTCGGAGAGGCTGGAGCAGGCCTTCACAGCCCGGTTCTCGCGTCGGCATTCCTGCGAATATGGCCCCTAAGATCTTGGCTCAATGTGCGAGATGATCCATTCGACGAGTTCGTCTCGCGGGAGTTGCCCGGATGCAAGCCGCAGGATCAGCTGCTCCGAATCATCGACATGTGCCTGCAATTCGAAACCGTTGAGCACCAGAAAGGTTTCCATGACCGCGTGACCAATTCGCTTATTGCCGTCCACAAATGGATGATTCGAAACGAGCGAAAAGCAGACCGCCGCAGCCTTCGTCTCTGGAGTGGGATAGAGACTTTATCCGCCGTATGTCATCTGAGGTTGCGCGATGGCGGATAAAAGGCTTCCCAAATCACGAATGCCATCAGCACCGCCGGACTGTTCGATGATCCGACGATGAAGTTCCAATACCTCTCCTAGGGACAGGCAGCGCATCAGCTGAGTCGCATATAGAGTTCATGGTTCTTAGCCAGGATATATTGCGACGTACGGTCAAAATCATCGGATTGTCGTGATACCAGATCGTTGATGGCTGCCTTCGCGAGTTTCGTCGGATCGACGAAATACTCATCAATTGGCCTCACAACGGAGTTGGTGAATTTTATTCACAAAAGACTTCAGGCCAGAATGCCCTGCACAACATTGCCAGCTACGTCTGTCAGGCGCTCGTTGCGGCCTTGATGGAAGTAGGTCAGTTGCTCGTGATTGATCCCGAGCAGATGCAGGATCGTCGCATGAATGTCGTGCAGGTGGACGCGATCCTTCACGGCTTCGAAACCGAACTCGTCGGTCTCACCGTACCGCGTGCCGCCCTTCACGCCGCCCCCGGCGAACCACATTGAGAAGCCATACGGATTGTGGTTACGACCGGGTGCGCCTTGCCCTTCGCTGAAGGGCATGCGACCGAATTCGCCGCCCCAGACGACCAGTGTCTCATCCAGCATGCCGCGTTCTTCGAGATCCGTCAGCAGCGCCGCGATCGGCTGATCGACTTCAGCAGCATGCCGACCATGATTCTTCTCGATGCTTTCGTGAGCGTCCCAGGTCTCTTCGAGATGTCCACCACCCGAATATAACTGGATGAACCGCACGCCGCGCTCAACCAGTCGGCGAGCGACGAGGCAGTTGCGTCCGAACTCGTCGGTCGGTTGCTGACCGACTCCATACATAGCCAGCGTGTGCTGCGACTCCTGAGTGATATCAACGGCCTCGGGAGCCTCGGCCTGCATCCGGAAGGCGAGTTCATACGAATTGATGCGAGCCGCGAGATCGCCGCCGCCGGGTCGTGCCTGCAGGTGCTCATCGTTGAGCTTGGCGAGCAGATCCAGTTGCTCGCGCTGCGCCTGACGGCTGACATGCTCAGGCCCGCGCAGGTCGAGGATCGGATCGCCCACTGGGCGGAACAACGTGCCCTGATACGACGCGGGCATAAACCCCGCCGACCAGTTCGGCTGACCGCTGATCGGACCGCCGCGCTTATCCAGCACGACGACGTAGCCCGGCAGACTCTGATTCGCCGTGCCAAGTCCATAGACCGCCCACGCGCCGAGCGACGGTCGACCAATGACGGTCTTGCCGGTGTTGATCGCGACCAGCGCCGAGCCGTGAGCGTGACTGTCGGTATGACACGAATTGATAATCGCCAGCTTGTCAGCATGACGTCGCACGTTGGAGAAGAAGTCCGAGATCGGCAGACCGCTTTCACCGCCACGCCGGAACGGACGAAACGACGGTGTAAGATACCCGATCTTGCGCCCGCCGGAGTTCGTGAATTTCTTACCGGTCGGCAGCGGCTGTCCGGCATACTTCTGCAGGACGGGCTTCTCATCGAAGGTATCAACCTGCGACGGAGCCCCATTCATCAGCAGGAAGATGACGCTTTTGGCGCGTGTCTTGAAATGCGGTTCGCGCACTGCGAGCGGATTGCTGATGGCGGCATTCGCTCCAAACGCGGGCGTATTGAAAAAGCCATCCTGCGCCAGCAGTCCGGTCAGAGCAACACCGGTAAAGCCTGCGCCAGTTTCCCACAGAAACTGCCGTCGCGTTTGCCCGCAGGGAAACTTGAGATCTGAAGCTCGGACGTCTGAACTCATAAGGACGGCCTCGTCTGCTTGAGCTATGCCAACTTCAGCAACTTCCGTGTCAGCCATTCAATCGAGAGCAATGCCACTAGTCCATACATGACCCATTCGCGGTCCCACAGCGTCTTCAATTGCTGGTCGATTTGAAATTCCTCGCCTTGATCCGGCAATTTTTTCGCCGCTTCAGTAATGGCTTCGGCGATTGAGTAATACCCGCCACCAGTATCATCCGCCATCTGCCGCAACAATTGCGCATTCTGCCGAGCGTTGTCCGTTTCCAAATTGGGTAGCGTCACATCCAGCTTCTCTGACACTCGATCGCGCGATTGCGGAATGGGCAATTCGATGCGCCACGTGCCGGGCACACCAACTCGGAAGCTGGCCGTGTGCTGACCAGGTCGTCCAGTATCCGGCTGCAGCTTGAGCGGTGGCAGGATCGGCTTGCCGTTGGGATCAATCACATCCAGCGAGACGGTATTGTCGGTGATGGGATTGAATTGCGGATCGAGTACCTGAGCTCGCACGCGGACGGTCTGGCCGAGCAGGTACTGATTGCGTTCGACCAGGATCGTGCCGCGTGTGTTGCCATGCTTCAGTCGCGCCTGTCCGACATCGCGAATGGATTTGGTCCAGAAGCGGTCGTAGTGGTCCTCGTCCGTCGCTCGCAGCCGCCACAGTTCGGGACTGCCCAGGTACAGAATGCGACCAGCTCCGTAGTACTGCGAAGCCAGCACAATGGGCTGGCCGAAATTCGTCTGCACGCGCGGGTCGCCGAAGTTGGCATACACCGTCGCCCCTGCTTTCGCTCCATTCGTCGGGAAACAGCCGTAGAAGCCGGTGAAGTTCTTCCACACCAGCGACGACGTCACCGGATCATCAGTGACCTGCAGGAAGCCCGCTTCCATACCTTCGCGAGTGAACTGCACGGGCCAGGCTTGCGGGTTGCGGAGATCGCTGCCGCTATCCAGCAGGATCGGGTTCAACACCACCGGGTAGAGTTGGCGAATGCGTTCCAGCTCTTTGGCCGCCGCAGTGTCCGGGCTGTGGACATCACCGGCGATGAAGATGATTCCGGCCGACTGGGCGAAGACCCATTCATGCAGCAGGTCAAACTGCTCCGGCTTCAGTTGCTTCCAGTCGGGATCGAAGGCCAGCAGTACGTCGTATTCAAACAGGGCTTCCTTCGTCGCCGGAAAGCCAGTCAACAGTTTGTCCGATTCCTGACTGACGGCGCCTGCGATATCCGCCGACTGCAGCCAGATATCGGTATCAATCGCCGAATGCCGGAAGAGCATGTTGCGGACAAACTGATAGTCACGCATCGGCCCGCCCGCGACGATCAACACCTTCGTCTTACGATCGACGACATTGATCGCCTTGCGCCGTTCGTTGTCTTTGTCGCTCAGTTCGACCACCTGCGATGTCGGCTTCAGACGCAGGAAATACTCAAAGCTGCCCGCGTCGGTCGGAGTTCGCTCGAAGGTGACGCGCAGCGGGGCTCCGTCTTCCGTGAACTCGATCTCGCGTGAATCCACCAGCACCGGTTCGCCCTGCGTGTCTTCTGGTTTCTGCAGCAGTTCGACGACAGCTCGTCGACCGGCAAAGCCCTGCGACTGCAGGAAGGCTGACACTTCGAACGCGTCGCCCACATGCACATCGCTCGGAGCCTGCAATGCAACCACCTGCAGATTGACCGGCTGCTGAATGCTGCCGACGCCAACCGTCACCAGTCGCGTCTTGGCCGTTCGCGCGAGTTCAATCGCCATCTGCGGATCGACGCCGGCATTCGAGCCGCCATCGGTCACCACGATCACACCCGACAACGATCGGCTGCTGATCTGCCGCACGAGATCGATCAACGATTCGCCCAGGCGCGTCTCCAAACCGACCGGCCGCGTGATCTCTTCCCAGTTCGGAGCAGACGCATCCGGTTTTGATGCCTCACCTGCTGCTGCAGTCGGAGCGGTCGGCTGCGCCGCTCGCGCGTTGAGCGTGCGGAACGTGTAGTGCGGACCGTTCAGCGCTGAGTCAAAACTGTAGACGCTGACCGAGTGATTCTTGCGCAACGTCGCGATCAATTCGGAATCGCGGAGCATAGCCGTCACAGCTTCAGACCGGGTCTTGTTGCTGCCCTCTCCCGTTGCGGGAGTCGACCCTACCGGCTGCGATTCCGGGAACTGCATCGACAGCGAGCGATCAATCAGCACCGCTACCTGCGACGGTCGATACGCGAGCTGTTGAGTGCGCTCCTGCGGGTTGATGGTGACGACCACCAAGCCAGCCAGCACAGCCAGTCGCAGGCCCAGCAGCCAGGCACGCCACCACCGCGAGTACTCCGCCGTGTTTCTCAGCGAGATGACAACCGACGCCAGTACGACGATGAGCCCAACGCCAATCAGACCGATCCAGCCCAGCGAAGTTTCGGGCAGGTCGTATTCAATCACGCGGAAGTCCGTCGCCTCTGCTGCGAGCAGAGAGACGCACGAACTCAGCGGATTGAATACAGGCAGGGGCATGCTGGGAGACGACTCACTCAAGAGGCGTGAAGGACCATTCACGCCAGTGTAGCGATTGGCCCAGCGCGCTCACCCCCGATCCGCCCCATCAACCCCAAATTGGGATTCGCTCTGCGCGACTCTCAGTTCAGGTCCGACAAAGCCGCCTGCTCAGACGCAAAGATGCTGAGCACGCGTTCGACGCGCGTGAGCGCCAGTGCTTCGGTCGGCTGCGCGGCGAGGCTGCAGATCCGCAGTTCACCGCCGTGCGACTTCACCAGCTGGTTCAGAAACACCAGCCGTCCAATGGAAACGCTGTGCAAGTGCGACACACGGCGCAGGTTGAGCACCAGAATTTGCGGTTCTTCCCGCGAAACGATGGCTTCGAGTTCTTCAAACGCCTCATCGCAGTGGATGAAGTCGAGTTGGTTTTCTTTGATTCGGACAAGCATCGCGCCATTGGCTCGATTTACGTCAAGTTGGAATACGGCATTCATAAACGTCAATAATCCGGCAGTACGCTCGAGAGGACTCGCAATCCCTTGCGATACCGCGAACTTAAATGGACCTGCGAGTCCTCTAGATACATCAGCCAACGGCGGGTGACTAGGCACCTTCGCGGCTGAGAACAAATTCACTGAATCGCTTGCTGGCTTCGGAAGAATCCAGCATGGATTCAAACAACTTCACCATCACCTGCTGGAAACGCGGACGGCACACCGAGTAGTAGTTGTGCTTCCCGTCGCGACGAACCTTCAGCAACTGAGCAGACTTCAGCAACGCCAGATGATGGCTCACGGCGGGCTGGCTCTGGTTGAGACGTTCACACAGCTCGGTGACGTTCAACTCGGGCTGGCTCATGAGATAGAACACGATCTTCAGACGGCTGCCGTCGGCCAGCATCTTGCAGACATTGGTGATGTCTGACTGGAGTTCTGGAGTAAGCTCTGGGAACGCCTCGTACAGTGCTGGGGCATCCAACGTCGCGATCATTTTGGGACTCTGTTTCGTTAGCTGAGAGGAATTGACCGGCAGCGCTCAAGCCGCATCTGACCTGATACGTCCGATCAAAGGTGCGGAACTTTATTCCTAACGCATCAACCATCCCTAGGATATTTTTCGGTAACATTTCATGTTTTTGCGTCAGAAGAGCTCTGCAGGCGGTCGGTCTCTGAAAAGGAAATGGACGCTGCGGGCGCTCGTTCTCGCTTTCGGCCTGATGATTGGCTTCGGAACGGCAGAAATCTTGTTGCGGATCGTCGGCATTTCGAATCCGCAAATGTACGAACCTGATCAATTTTGTGCATCTCGTTTGATGCCGGGATTTCGCGGCTACCTTTCCAAAGAAGGGGTTGCCCATGTTGAGATCAACAGTTTCGGGTTCCGAGACCGGGAATGGACGGTCGCCAAGCCGCAAGGCGTCTTCCGGATTGCTGTGATCGGCGATTCCTACATCGAAGCTGCGCAAGTTGAACGTGAGCAAATGTTTGGAGCACAGCTTGAAAAGCTGCTCAACAGCCAGCGGGAGGGGTCACAACCTCAAGTCGAAGTACTGAGCTTCGGGGTCTCTGGCTGGGGTACCGCTCAGGCACTGCAGGCA
Organism: uncultured Planctomycetaceae bacterium; assembly: GCA_964386705.1. Taxonomy (GTDB): domain Bacteria; phylum Planctomycetota; class Planctomycetia; order Planctomycetales; family Planctomycetaceae; genus AM-0621. Next base: position 25,779 of record CAYLTY010000021.1, on the reverse strand, counting down.
CTGCGACACCACGTCTGGCAGTTTGACCCGGACCTTGTGCTGTTGGCTTTCACATCCGGCAACGACGTGCGAAACAACTCCCGCAAGCTCGAACCGACGGACTGCCGACCGTTCTTTGATGTCGTCGACGGGGAGCTGAAACTCGACGACCGCTTCCAGCAGCATCCGATGTATATCTATGGGCAGTTACCATCGACACGCCTGAAAGCTCAGATCATTAACAGTTCACGGGTGCTGCAAGTCGTCCAGCGCATGCGGCAGTCCTGGGCCGAACGCAGACAACCATCGACGCGCCCGCAGGCTCCACAGGGCCAGGAAGTGGGTCTCGACGACGAAGCCCTGCGAGCCCCCATCAATCCCGACTGGCAGGCCGCATGGGAAATCACCGACCGCCTGCTGCTGGAAATGAACCGCGAGATCACCAGCCGCGGTAAACAATTCGCCGTGATGACCGTCACGAGTGGCGTCCAGGTGCACCCCGATCCTCAAGTTCGTTCTGCCGCCGCACAGAAACTCGGAGTCGATGACCTGCTCTACCCCGACCGCCACCTCGAATCCTTAGCCAAGGAAGCCGGATTCACGCCCATCCTGCTCACAGAACAATTCGTCGTCTGGGCCACCGAGCATCACGAATACCTGCACGGCTTCCGCAACACCGCACTCGGCACCGGCCACTGGAACGCCACCGGCCACCACGAGGCTGCCGAAATCGCCGCCACCACCCTGAGCCCAGTGCTGCCGAAGTAGCACAAACCAATCATGCAAAAAGTCCAGTGTTGTGCGTTGCAACGCCCCTGCAAGTCAGGTCATTTGACCGGCGACACCGATCAAGCTTCGGTTTTGATACCGAGCACTTTGGGCAGAGGAGCAGGGTCGAGGTCGGCGACGTTGACGTTGTTCAGTTTGGCGGCCGCTGCGGCTAAACCGGCGATCTGGCCGGTGGTCATCCAGACGGGTTCCATTCGCAGGACGCTCATGGCGAGATGAGTGGAGGACATGGCCACCGGAACCAGTAGGTTATCGAGCGATTTGGGTAGCATCGCGCCCCACGGGATCTGGCCGGGTTGAGCGGGGCCGGTGGCTTTAGACGGGTACCACAGCACGCCTTCCATAAAGCCTTCAACGGCAAAGCGGCGATCGTGGCAGGGATGCACGTCAAAACTGTGTTCGCCCATGGCGATGGCGTGCTCCACGGTTGGAGTGCGACCGGTTTTCATATCCGGTATAAAATTGTTTTGAGTAACAATTGCGCGACCTTCAATGCGTCGGCCTTGTCGCACATAGATCTGCCATGGCCAGCCACCATTGTCGGTGAATTCGTCGGTGCAGATACCTAGCTCTTTCACTTGCAGGCGAATATCGTCCGGAACACGCGGGTCGTTCTGTAGGAACCAGAAGAATGTCGCCGCGTGATCGACGTGAAATTGTTCGAGTCGCGCGCGATGCTCACGGTTAGCTTCCGGCCAAGACCAACTGACGCCGGGGCAGTTCAGGCTGGTAAGCCATTCAATATGGCCGTTGAATTCACGCTTCAAGCCGGGCAGCGTGACGCCGCTGAAGATGCTTTTCACGCGACCGGCCTTGAAGTCCATCAGCAGCGGTTCGATATCGACAATGTGCTGTTCGTAGGTGGCGGGCTTCTCGATGGGACGGCGGCGTTGAGGGTCCGCAGTCAGGACCGCTCGCGCACAGAAGGCTTGAATCGCGGGCGAAGGTTCACCGGTATCACGCGTCTGAATCTGCTTGCCGGTTTTGAAATTCATATAATGAATTCCGGCGAGTGACTCGCCGAATTCATCACGGCCTTCGCGACCGACTCGGCAAGGCACTTTGGCTGCGGCGGCGAGATCACCTTCGTACGTGCCGTCGATGAAGGTCTGCGCGACGACACGGTGACGCTTGCCATTGGCGTCTTCGAGCGTCACTTCTCGAATGCGGCGTGCGGCAGGGGCCTGTCCCGGTTGAGCGGCGTCCGTATTCAGCGCGGCACTGACGATGGTGGTCCGTTTCCACCAATCGAGTCGATCGGAGGCGGACATCAACAAATTCGTAAAGGCTTGCTCGGCAACTGAAGGTTCGTAAAACCAGCCATCCTTGATCAGCGGCCATTCTTTCGAGGCGCGACCGATCTTCTCTGCGTAGAGCTTGTGGACTTCGTCGACGAACTCCATCACGAAGCCACCAAACAGATGGCGGCGAACGGCGTCGGTAGTGCAGAGGCCGCTGGCGGCCATGCCTCCCGCATGACCTTTGGGGCAGGCGAGGATGACTCGAGCTCCGCGGCGCGCGGCTTCGATCGCGGCGGCAATGCCACCGGGCGTCGAACCGTAGACGAACACGTCACAGGCGCGTGGGCGTTCGGCTTCCTGGGCGTTCAACGCAGCCAGTGGTGCGGCGACAACCAGAGTGCCGCACGTTTGCAGGAATTCGCGACGATGCAGTTCAGGCATAAGCCAGCCTTGGAACGCCAGCGTCGCGCGGCCAACTATTCGCCTTTGTGGTAGCCGAGCGACGAGATGACGTCGAAGAGTTCTTCGTAAGTGATGAAACGACGGCGATGCGTCAGTTTGTAGCTATCGATGGCGTTCGCCAACTCACGAGCGTCCGGATGATAGGAATCGCGGGTATCACGGAACTGGCGGCGTTCCGGTCCGTCCGATCGAGCTACACCGCTCTGCCGACGATCGGTGAAACCACCCACGGTTTCGGTAGGCTGTGGCAAGGTCATGGCGTTCATGCTCGATCTCCAAGGACTCGGCGAGGGGAAGGTGACAAAAGCTTTCGGGTTAAATTCAACCTAAGTCACAATCTTCCCGCAGGCAGAATCCTCGCCCGGAGTTTCGAAGAACGAGGCACCCTGAATGCAGACCAGAACGGCATAATCGCTACGAACGGCATTCAGCGCATACCAAAAGAACCGACTCAGCCGCCGCTGGAGCTGGAGTCGGTGAGATGACGCAGGTACGTGGCGATGTCCATCTCCAGCTTGAGCAGCCGCTGCCAGACGGGCCAGTCGACTTCCACCGGCACCGGTGGCTTGTCCGCGGGAGCCTTCTCATCCGGCTTGCCGCCGCGACCTGAGTTCGCCACGGACTGCAGGCGGTCGTGAATGTGAGCCAGAATGTCAGACAGTTGAGCCACCTGCACGGGACGCAGACCCTGCGGCAATTCCGGTGCTCCCGCCGGGAACATCTTGGGCACTTCTTCGTCGGCGGACTGGCCCACCGAGCCGGCCGGATCAACTACATCCGACGCGAAGCTGACGGTGCCGTTACCGTTGCCGTTGTCTTCAATAGCGGGCAGCGTGCGAATGCGGGCTTCGATTTCGGCGGCACTGCCATACAGCAGCATGCAACGGCCCACTGAGACTTGATCGCCGATCTGCATCACGTGCATCTTCACGGGATGACCATTCACCCGCGTACCGTTGGTGCTTTCCAGGTCGGTCAGAATGATCTTGCCGCCGTCTTCCTGGATCTTCGCATGAAAGCGGCTGACACGCTCATCGTTGAGCTGAATGGCGTTGTCTTCTTCGCGACCGATGGTGATCGGTGGCTTGATCTCATGGATGACTCGACCGCGCTCCATGCCTTCGAGAATCTGGAACGTGAGCAGTGACATAATTAAGCGAGTTCCATGCGCCCGATGGCCGGCAGCCTGCGAGTTAGAGTTAGTTCATACGCACGGAGTCAGAGAATACATCCGGGTCGCCGTAGGCGGAATCAATGGCCGTGGAAACGGTCTGCAGAAGTTCGCGCTTCTGCACCGGCTTGGCCAGCACCGACCAGGCGTCGGCTTCATGAGCTTCGCGCCGCAGTTCTTCCGTGGCGTCCGCAGTCACCAGAATGCACGGCAACTGAGCGTCGAACTTCTTGACGATGCGGATCGTCTGCAGACCGGTCAACTCGTCCATGTTCATGTCGAGGACCAACAGGTCGATCTTGGCATGCTGCAGGATGTCCAGCGCCTCTTCGCCGGAGACGGCTTCCAGCAGGGCAAAGTACGGCTCGAAGATCGATCGCAGGACATCCCGAAAGCCCGCATCGTCATCGGCGATCAACAGTTGGTAGGGTTTTGTTGGTGCCACGCTCGCACGTTCCTGTGCTTCAATGAGACGGGGACAAGGTCAGGTTGGGCCCATTGCCCTGCAACAATTCTCGCGTCGAACAGGAGACGTGCCCGCAGAATTCTTGACGGATTCCCGACAATTGGTGAATCCCACAAGAGAATACGTCAGCACCCGATCAGACGCGAAAACCGCCGCAGCACAATACTTACGGGCCGCGAGAACAGAGTCGATATCAGAGCGGTTGGATAAGTGTCAATGCTCATGGGCTGCTGGAATCACCGCGGCGGCAGAACTATCCTCCGCCGAGTTCGTGGCTTTGGCCACAATCAAGTCGCTCGGCAGCTCGTTTCAGACGGATGCTTTTCTCTCCGAGGCACGGAATGACTCAGCAACAGATCGCTCAACCCGAAGTGATGGACACCGCCACCCTGAAGTCGATTATCCGGCAGCAGGCTCACGAAAACCGCCGTCAACAAGAGAACAAGGACGGCCTGAGCGAGACTATCGTCGACAAGTTCATGGCGCTGCCTGAGTACGCGAAGTCGAAGACGGTGATGTTCTACGTCGATGTCCGGGCGGAAGTCCGCACGCGGCAGGCTCTGCCCAAGGCCCTGCAGTCCGGCAAGCGGATTGTGGTCCCGTGGTGCAACGAACACGGCCTGCTGGAACTCTTCCTGTTGGAAGACATGAACGAGCTGTCCGTCGGCATGTACAAGATTCTGGAGCCGCGAGCCGACCTGCGGGACGTGCCCTCGAAGCAAGTGCCCGTCGAGGAACTGGACCTGATCATGGTTCCCGGCGTCGCCTTCGACCGTCGCGGCGGCCGCACCGGACACGGCAAGGGCTACTACGACAAACTGCTCGAACACGCCCGCCTCGATGCCCCGCTGGTCGCCCTGGCGTTCGAATGCCAGATGTTCCCCGAGATCCCCATGGCGTCGCACGACATCTTCATGGACAAGGTGATCACCGAAACCGCCGTCTACGAAGGCCTCGGCCGCGAGTAATCGCGCTGGTGTGTTCTCACCGGCAAAGAGTCAGCCAGCTTGGTGGTCCGCTGCGGCAATCAGACCAGCCCCAAGAGCTGGCTGATGATGACGTCGATCTGCGGCACCACCAAGGCAGCTGTGACGTCACCCCCATAGGTCACGATCAGGTTCGAACCCGCACCACCATCGACACTATCAGCGTCGGTATCAACGCCGGCGTTGATCATGTCGTCTCCCGCGCCGCCGCTGATCACGTCGCGACCGGATGCGCCGGCGAGTGTGTCATTTCCGACGTCACCAATCAGGGTATCATTCCCGGCGGCTCCCACGAGGTTGTCGTTGCCGGTCGATCCAAAGACCAGATCGCTGCCAGTGCCGCCGAAGAGTTGATCGTTGCCACTCGACCCCAGTACGACATCGTTTCCGTCTTCACCGTTGACGGTGTCGTTGCCTTGAGCACTCGACCCTGTCAGCGTCGCATTGATCCCCGGCAGCGTGCCACCGCTGAGAATGTCATCACCAGCGCCGCCCAGAATGGAATCTGAGCCACCATTTCCGGTGATCGTGTCCGCCCCGTTATTACCAATTACGGAGTCATCGCCGTCACCTGCAACAATTCGGTCGTTACCGGCGCCACCCAGGATGGTGTCATTGCCGGCGAAACTGGCGATGGAGTCATTGCCTTCACCCGCATTGATGGAATCAGCCAGCTCTGTGCCCAGGATGGTGTCATTGCCCGCACCGCTGTTGATTGTCACAGGGCCAGAGATGGCCAACGCGTTGATCGTGTCGTCGCCTGAGCCGGTCGTAATGTCCGCTCGTTCGACACTTGCGAGTGGAACGATGGATGGATCCAGATCGAAATCAAGATTGATGTCCAGTTCCCTCAAGTCAAAAAGATCTTGCAGTAGCGAAAAATCATCTACGGATGTCAGAGTAAAATTGACTGCGGCTATTGCTGTGGCACGGGACACCACGATGGTATCAGTTCCATCACCACCAACCGCGGCGAACAAGCCCTTGCCTGCAAGGAATCGGTCATCACCGTCATCGCCGATGAATAGCGTGTTGCCGCTGAAAGCACTGGCATCCATCACGTTGGCGATCGAATTGCCCAACATCAGCGCATTCTCGATGGAATTAAGAGTATCAATTCCTTCGCCAATCGATTGTACATCGGTAATGCGAATGTGTGCTTCGACCAGCAAAGCCACGGCGTCATGAGCAGAATTCCCGGTGATCGAATCGTTGCCCGCTCCGGGAATGGCAACCAGGCCGCCAGTTCCGCCAAAGATCTGATCGTTACCTGCTCCTGATTCAACGACAGCAACACCAGTAAAACGCTTGGTATCAATCACGTTGGCAGCAGCACTTCCTTCCAGGGCCACGCCTTCAATACCGATGAGCGTATCAGTGCCTTTACCTATCAAAAAACCGTCAGACAGCACCTGATTGCCGTCTGCCTGCTGATAGAGACCGTCCTCATCGGCGCCACCGTCAAGCACGTCGTCCCCACGGGTTCCTATAAGGAAGTCATGCCCGGCGCCGCCTTGCAGGGTAACCGGACCACGCAGGAACTGAGAGGCATCGAGAAAATCGTCGCCTGCTGAACCAACGAGCTTTGCGGCTTCAATACCGACCACGGCATCGAACTCAACTGGAATCGGGAAGTCATCGTCATGACCGAACTGCGATAGAATGCTGCTATTCAAGGACATGACGTTCGCATCGGAACGCAGCGACTCACTCAGGATGTCTTGCCCGTTACCACCGTCGATAATGTCAAAGCCTCGACCGCCGGTCAGCAGATCGCCGCTGTTGCCTTCGCCAAAGACCTGATCGTTACCATCGCCGCCATCAAGGGTGTCCGCCTGGTCGCCACCTTGCAGGGTATCATCCCCATCACCACCCAGCAGCAGGTCGCGACCGGCACCGCCGCTGAGCAGATCACTTGCTCCGCCGCCTGTCACACGGTCGTTGCCGTCGTCACCGTTCACCGTGAAATGAACATCATCAACCTGCGCGAACGCAGACGCGTCGAAGGAGTCATCACCTGAGCCGAGGTTAAACATCAGATTGGCCACTCCCACAACGGACAAGTGAGTGCCATCGGCATCATCGCTGGAAACAACCAACTCTTCGCGACCGCGATTGACCGCCCAGTGATTAGACGCCGCGTTCAGCGTCGCTGTGAGCTGGCTGTTGCTCTCAAAACCGGCTTCAATGCGATCGTTGCCATCGCCGAAGTTCCACAGGAATCGGTCGCTCGCAAACCCTCCCACCAGAGTGTCGTCGCCGAGGCCACCGCTGATGAGATCGTCCGGAATTAGTGCTTGCGACGGGTCGGCTTCCGGCGAGTCCTCGTCGTCACCAACGATGAGGTCTGCTTTTGATCCACCCGTTAGAGTGTCTGCACCGCCTCCGCCATTGATCGTAACAGCACCCAGAGAGAAGCCTGACGCGTTGATCTGATTTGCCGAGAGGCCGCCGATTAAAACCGCCGCTTCGATCGAGGCCAGCGCATCGCTGCCGCGAGCGGTCACAACCAGCTGCGCATTGGAAAGGGTCTGATGCGCGTCGGAGAGGGAATAGATCGTGTCAAAACCCAGCCCGCCGTTGAGTGCATCATTGCCGGTGCCGCCCGCCAACGAGTCATCGCCAGCTCCGCCATTCAGATTGGCGGGTCCAGACGTGAATCCGCTGGCATCAATCGCGTCGTTCCGATTCGAACCGAAGACACGCAAGCCTTCAAATGTGCGATAGTTGTCAAAGCCAAGCCCGACAATGGTCATCGGCAGGAATTGAATGCCACGTACGAACGCCCGGTCGCTGTTTACAATCACGCTCAAATCTTCAAACACAGTATCATTGATACCAGTTCCGCCATTGAGCATGTCGTCACCAAGGCCACCGCTGACAACATCACCATCGCCAGACTGTCCGTAGACAGTGTCATTGTCTGCCTGACCGGAAAGCGAATCCGCTCCACTGCCTCCAAAGATCAGGTCATTCCCTGCCCCTGCATTGATCGTGTCGTTGCCGACATCACCATTCAGCACATCGTCGCAGTCGGTGCCGGTGATGGAGTCATGACCGTTGCCGCCGCTGACGGTGAGTGCAACATCGGGACTCGCGGCTGCTCCGTTGAAGACGTCATGTCCTCCACCCAGCCCGATATCTACTCTGCTGATACCAAACATGACGATAGAAAATTGAGCCCGGTTCGTACGAGTGATGACGTCAGGTCCGGCCTCTACGTGAGACAGCTGCATCACGTCTGCCTGGTCACCGAGTCTCACCTGCACGGTTGAAGTGGCATCCTCTCCGCCGAAGAATTCGTCGCTGCCATCGCCCTCGTTCCACACGAAGGTATCAGAGCCCCCAATCCCCAGCACTTTGTCACTACCGCCACCTGCGATCAGCAGGTCGTCACCGGCGAAGGGGTTGAAACCGAAGGTAATAATTTCATTGTCATCGATTTCGTCATGCTCGCCCTCTTCAGCTTCCTCGCTGAACGCGATTGCCGTTGCAAATGCGGGAAGAAGATTGGGGTCTCCGATCAGAGTGTCGTTGCTCGCACCGCCGATCAGCGTGTCGTCACCGCTGCCGCCAGAGAGCGTGACGGGCCCCGCGCTGAACGCCGAAGCGTCTATGCGGTTATCGCCATCACCAGCGCTGAGCGCTGCGGATTCGATACTCATCAAGGCATCGCTGCCCAGACCTGTGAGCGAGAAATTCGTCAGCGTAAAATTCACGTCGCCTTCGGCGAACACGGTGTCGTCGCCCGCACCGCCGTCGATGTAGTCGTTCTCGATGCCGCCCAGCAGTACGTCGTCGCCGTCGCCGCCCCGCAGCGTGCCAGAGGCTCCATACGCGAATAGCCCGTCGTCGCCTTCATTGCCCGCGACATCCATCGGGACAGGTAGATATCCCAGGAACAAGTCATCACCGGAGCCCATCGTCGCTGTGATCTGCGTGAGGTTCACGTCAGTAGTGATGACGTCACTCTGCCCTGTGCCGAAGACCACACTGAGGATCAGCAGCACATCGTTTTCGTCAATCACGCCGTCCTGATTGACGTCATAGTCAATCGGAAGGTCATCTTCCTCATCGGTCAGTTCCTTCACCGGCGGGTCATCATCGGATTCTTCTTCATGTTCGTGTTCATGATCACTGTCATGGTCATGGTCATGGGCGTCGTCTTCCGCCGTGAACAGCAACGCCGCCGGCGAATGAATCATGTGCGCCACGCTTGAGAAGTCGAGCAGCGTTGAGATGACAGTGACGCCATCGTCTCCAGCGCCAGTCTCAATCACAATGCTGGTCACTTCAGACTTAGGCACGGTCACGGTATGCAGATCAATGACGGTGCCGACACCGTCAGAAACCACCGCTTTGAAATCGTGAATCAGATAGGTATCAATTCCGCCTGCGTCGATAATCAGAGCGTTATCAATCCCGTTCTGGCTGACATCGCGGATTGTAAGCACGCCATCGTCGAGGGTGATTTCGAGGGTGAAAGTAGGATCGCCGATGCCGAAGGCCAGGTCGGTGATATCCTCGCCGCTGACGCTATTAATAAGTTCATTTTCAGTCGTGAGCCGCTCGCCGGGACTCGTCACCAAGCGGACGCTGAAGAAACCGTTCTCGACATTGTGGAACGTGAACTGACCAGCGGCATTCGTCAGAGCCCAAGGCTCCTGAGCCAGCCCATCCGCGACGCCGTCACCACTGGTCGGGTTGTTGAGCACCCCGTCATAGTTCAGATCGAGAAACACGGCTCGACCTGCGAGCCCTGCTTCGCCCGATTCTTGTGTTCCGTTGCCGTCAGCGTCATCAAACACCGACCCACTGACATCCACTTTCTCGAACGAACCAAAATCGGCCCCGGCGATGTCTGAGGCTGCCTCGATTGTGTAGTGGTAGCTGCGGGCTCCAGAGCCGATCGTGACCAGCACGCGCCCGTAGTTGTTGGTCTCGTCCACTTCAATCAGGTGGTTATCCGGGTCGATGATCCCTTCCAGCCAATATTGTCCGGGTTCGAGCCCCGCAACATTGATCTCCTGACCTTCGGTACCTGCGCTGTAGATATCTTCCCAGCCGACGGAGATTTCTTGGTTCTCACCGCAGCCGAAACCGCTGCCGTCCGCATCGAAGTTCGGCAGCGATGTGTCGAAAGTATCCACGTTAATCAGGCAGAAACTGGTCTTGTTCCCACTGCGAACCACGTCGCCAACGAGCGGGTTGCCATCGTCATCCACTTCGGGCAGGGCCGCTCGTAGCTGATAATGGGCATAATCATTAAAATGAATGTGATTGTGCGCTGGATGGAACTCGAAGAGTCCCGCGACCCGGTCCGTGAAACCACCTTGATCGTCGAAGATGCGCTGATAGACGATTTGCGTTCCGTCACCCTGATCGGGACCAGCCACCAGCCGCATCGGACCAAAGCCGACGTTGGGAGTTGCCTGACCGAACCGCAGCGTGTTGCCGTCCTGATACCAGTTGCGCATCCCGGCCTCGGATTCCATGTCCGAAATCATGTCTGGTAGCCATTGCACGGGTGAGCCAGATGTTCCCGCCGGTGGCGTGCTGGCGGTGTAGGTTCCCGCCTGCACGATCTGGTCGTCCAGGTTCCCTTGGTCAGCCGCAGGAAACGTCACAATAATACCGTTCTGCGGCGCCAACACGACGGTGTACTCGCCCGGCTCAAGGTCCGTGAATTCATATAAGCCGGACTCTGTGAACGGATCAATGGTTTCATCGCCATTCAAGTCGCGACTGAACGTGGTCTGAGTGTGCAGCACATCCAGCGTTGCCGAATCCAGCAGTTGAACTTCAACACCATCCACGCCGAGATCGTCCTGATCGCGGAAGCCATCTCCGTTGTGATCGCTGAAGTGCTGACCGCGAATTCGTCCGGGAATTGCGACTGTGCCAAAGTTGACCTGCGACGTCGTCGAGTTCGACGTGACGACTACAGAACGGCTGCCGTCTTCAGCGGGAGACGTTTGTTCGAAACCGAACGGGACGACCTGCCGCACCTGATAAGTACCGACGGGAAGTGACGTAATCTGATACTGACCATTGAAATCAGTGGTCGCGAACGGTTCAGAATTGGCAGTATCATCTGTGGTAATTGTCAGCGACCACGCGGCGAGATTGCCCACGTCACCGCCAGCAGTATCCGTGATGGAGAGCGTCCAGGTGCCGTCCGGATCTTCTCCATTCAATACAGACAGAGCAGAGGATGGGCGGAAGTGGCCCTCAGCGCTGGTGGCGTCGGCGATATCGTCTGCCGCCTGATCGTCAAAAACTGTTCCGGCGAAATCGTCCTGTCCGTCGCCAGTGTTAGCCGACAACGTCACTCGCGTGCCCTGCGGGCTGACGAGTTCGATCAATAAGTCACCGCGATAAGTGTGCGTAATCTGCAGCGTCACATCGACATCGATAATCGAGCCTGTCGTACCGGAGATGACCAACTCCGAGGTCGCGAGTTCCACATCCGGCAGATCCTTCGGAACGTCAGCGGAACTCACGTTGCGGATGGGCTGGTCGAACTGCCCGTTCTGATTCAGGTCAACGTACACCGTGCGACTAGGAACGCCCGGCTCGAGTTGTTCCGACGGGTTACTCGGCGAGAAATCAAAGACCCCGTCGTGATCAACGTCGTTCCAGACTGCTCCGGCGATGGAGCCAAACTGACCTGCAGGCGTCAGCACCAGTCGTGTCTCGAAGACTTCTGCAACGCTGGCCGTTCGTGTTTTTCTAGAGCGATTCGCACGCGATTGGGGACCAGCGGACAACTTGCTCAACCAATGGCTCATGCGCATGTAACACGCCTCTTCGCAGAACAGATTCGAGACAATCCTGGGCAGCGGGAGCCCGCCAGCACGCGCCGGATCGTGAAAGGATGCGGAACCTACAGTGACTCGGCAGAGCACAGCTAGATCAGCCTGCGGCGGCAAAAGTATGCCTTAGTTCACATGCGATTCGCACAATTCAGCGTCTTCACAACTTCAACGCGGGCTTGCACTTTTCCCTTCCCACGGTGCGTCCACCACACGGTTGATTCGCCACACCTCGAAGGGCAGCTCGAGCCCGGTACCCGGAACTCTCGTTCCGAGGCTCTCGGGGAGTTATTCTCGGAGTTCGGGCTAAGTCTGAATTGCCTCTGAGGAGTTCTTGATCGTGAAGCAGTTTGCCTTGTGCATGGTCGTGGGCTGTCTGGTGTCTACCGCAGGCTGTTTGCAAAGCCCGCCAGAACCCGCCGCAGTTCCCACCATTTCTGTCGCTGAACCGCTTGGTAAGACTGGAGAGTCATCCGCCGCTCAAACGGGCGGGCCGCGTAAGTACACGGGAATCAGCTTCAACATCCCGAAAGAATGGCGCGAGTTACCAGATCAGCAGATGGTGGACTCGAAGTACATCGTCTCCACGGAGAAGGGCGAACTCGAACTGACTCTCACCTCGATGGGTGGCGGCGTCGACGCCAACATCGGCCGCTGGATGGGTCAGATACAGAACGGCCCGGGCGATGAGCCTCAGCAGGGTTCGATCGAGATTGACGGGATTTCCGGCATCTTGATCGACTGTCGAGGAAAATATAATAGCAACGTCGCGACTAATAATGCTGGTACGAAAGATGACTGGCGACTGGTCGGTATTGGCCTGCCTGTGCCGCGCCGTGATTTCTTTATCCGGCTCGTCGGGCCGCGCGAAGCAGTGGCTGAATTCTACGAACCGTTTATGAAATTCGTTCGATCGGGTGACATCGAAAAGTAACAGGTCCTTATACCCCGCGCTCTGGTTCAGAAAGCTTCACCATGCCCGACAATCATTTGCCCTACGGAGTTGCGGATCTCGTCACCCAAGCCATTCCAGACGACGAGCGCTTGTGGGTGCCTCAAGCGCCGAACGTCTGGTTTCGCCCGCTGTTTCTGAATACGGTCGCCGGCGAATGGATCAACCTGCTGCGCGTCCGCCGCTCGGGAGTTCTCAGCCGCCACCGCCATCCGGCCCCGGTACACGGGTACGTCATCAAAGGCAGCTGGCGATATCTGGAGCACGACTGGACCGCCACCGCTGGCACCTACGTCTACGAACCGCCCGGCGAGATTCATACGCTCGTGGTTGATAACGCCGATGAGATGATCACTCTATTTCACGTCTGCGGTGCATTGATCTACTTTGATGACCAGCATCGCCCCGTCGGCTACGACGACGTGCACAAAAAGATTGAGATGTGCAGCCAGTATTATGCCGAAGTGGGACTCGGAGCAGATTTCGTCAAGCAGTTCATCCGCTGAAGCCAGCTTGGCTTTCAGAGCCGGTTTGAGCTGCGGTTGAAGGCTTTTCGTTGCGACGCTTGCAATCACGAATCGGAATTGCGCCGGGCGAAACGAAGTTTTGACCGCGTTGGGGCGTGCGATGCGAGTGCATCCACGGCTGGCCCCTGTGAACCTGGATCATCTGATTCGGGCAGCTCTGCCAGGATGAGCTGGGCGAGCTCCGCTGCCAGAGCAGATGTCTGATACGGGACTTTCTCGAACGCGGTTCTGATACTCGCTCGCAACAGCAAACAAACTGGTTCATCAATCGCGCGAGCGAATCGTCGCAGGTTCAACTCAGAGATATCTGCTGCCTCAGCCGGGTCGTGAGCGAAATCCAGTGTCTTCGCAAAACGGCCGGAGTGCCCAATCAGGACATCGGTCCAACGCTCAGTCTTGCGACGCAGGCGATTAATCAGCGCTGCGTCCAACAGCGGCAGTGAATCGTCCTGATTGAGGAGCGACAGCGCGCGCCCGCTGATACCCGTAAGATTATCAACAACCTGCCTCGCGACATGCTCAGCAGTGGTATGCAGATGAATTCGACCGTGGCCAACCAGCGCCGTGGCCCAGACTCGAATCAGCATCTCGGACACAAAGATTTCATGAAACAGCGCGCGGGAATGGTCCTCGGCTTCTGAGCCAGACGGTCCGTCGCCCATGTGCAGGGACATCGTCAATTCATTGAGTTGCTGATACCAGTTGGTGGAGAGTTTGCGGCAACAATTCCAGAGGCTCTGTAGATGCGTACTCGAGAGCGACGACTGCGACTGAATCACGAATTGAGTTCGTGACGAGGCGACGACCGCGATCTCGGCGAGCTGGCTGATATTGAAAACCATCGTGGGACCCATGAGGACGAGGCGATTCGGTTCCGGGTCGCTGGATCGCAAAGCCGGTGCCAGAGCACTCAAGCGTGATGGATGCTCGCAAGAGTCAGTTCGTGGTGCCGATTTGGCCCACGTTCCGCAGAATCGAACGGGGGATTTCGGCAACGCGTCGTGTCCCGGCAACACGGCAGCGAAACATCAACCCTCAATAAGTGATGCTATGTATACATAAAGATACCGGAGATCGAACGGGCAAGTTTGTCATGAAGCACCGGTCGTAGCGGCAATGCTCAGAAGAGCGACTGGGCATATCGCGGCGGTCGGGTTGTTCCGTTCGGGATTCGGACAAACGAAAGCCTTTGGATGATTCCGCCGATGGCGCTTGTTTGGCGTGAAACATGAGGCATAGCATCATGAGAGAATTGCGCTGACGAGTTATCGCCCAGGCGGGAGCTCGCTGCGCACGTGGCCGATTTCCCAGAGACTGCTGAGGTTGCTGTGAGCAAACTTGGGTTTACCGCAATGACGCTGGTGGGTGCCGTTCCAGCGGGCTTTACGCTCTATCTGCTGGTGCAGCACTTCGTTGACCACGGTGTGCCGTCGGCAGACGTCGTCGGAATTGCCGTCTGGGTGTCTCTGGCTGCCCTGTTTCTGGTCGTCATCACCCCCTTCATCGTGCTGATTCGGTACAAGGGCCCAGAGAAGGTAGCTGCGCCAGTTCCCGCCAAGGGTGCCAAGGCAGAAGCCGCTCCAACCGCCAAGAAGAAGGGCAAGGGCGAAAGCTTCGACGACGCCATTCCAGAAGACTTCGACGAAGAAGAACTCAAGGCGTCGCAGCTCGAAGAAGAAGCCTATGACGAGGAAGAAGGCGGCGGCGATTTCGACTACGATGAAGATCTGGAAGACTTCGAAGAAGAGGAAGAAGAGCCTAAACCCAAGGCCAAAGGCAAAGCTAAGAAGAAGTGAGCGAGTCCCGGCAACCCCTGCTGCATGTTGTGCTGTATCAGCCTGAGATCCCTCAGAACACGGGAAACATCGGGCGGACGTGCGTGGCCGTGGGTGCCAAACTGTGGATGATTCGTCCGCTGGGCTTTCAACTGGATGCCAAGCACCTGCGTCGAGCGGGTATGGATTACTGGGACCACTTGGACTGGGAAGCCGTTGAAGACTGGACACAGCTCCGCGAGCGACTGTCCGGACGCACGTTCTGGTATCTCACCAAGTTCGCCACACGTCTGGTTTGGGACGCCACCTTTCAACCTGGCGACGTGCTGGTGTTCGGCAGCGAATCCAGCGGGCTGCCGGATTCCGTGCGAGCCGAAATGCCCGACCACCATCTCAAGCTGCCCATGCGCCCCGAGGTCCGCAGCCTGAACCTCGCCAGCACCGCCAACACCGTGATGTACGAAGCCGTCCGTCAGTTCGGCGGCCTGCCCGAGTGAGGTGTCTGATCGCGATCGCGCGGTCAAACAACACGGCCCTTCCCGGCGTGGCCAACTCCCCAGGGTCCAATTCGCTCGCTCGATGCGGTTTCGTCATGGACCATCACTCACATCGAGCGACCGAAACCACACTTCCGCGCGATCGTCTGCTTCACTTCCTTCAACACCGTGAACGACCACCTTCGAATGCTTCTGCTGGAACTCTTTCACGGCGGCGGCGGAAACCTGAGTGCCGCCCAGGTGTAGTCTCTGCAACGACATTAAATCCGTTGTCAGGTAATACTGTCGCAGTCCGTCATCCGTAATTGTTGTGTTGCGCAGGTCCAGACGGTGTATGGTTTTCAGTTCACTCAACACCTTGAGGCTGCGATCCGTGATGCGGCTATTTGCCAGTCCGACACTCCTCAGGCCGGAACAGAGTCGCAGGTGTTCCACACCGGCATCCGTGATTGAAGAATTCAAGATACTCAATTCTGACAACTGTTCGTGAACCATCGCTTTCAGGATCTCGTCATTGATCTGCCTACTACCTCGAATTGCGAGGCAAGCCAGCGATGGGGTGTTTCCAATGATCTGCGCGGTATCTAACGAAACATCTTCCGTCTGCGTGTCCACGAACTCACGGCGACCGCTTTCCAGGAACGTCCTGAGAGCCTGATCGCTGAACTGACCACCCCTCAACTTCAGGTTAGTTATTTTAAAATTTCGCGCCAGTTCATCGGCGAGGCGGTCATCAATGTGTGGACTTTCGAGATGCAGAAAGTCTACGTGCATGGATGCCAGCGCTGCCCAAGACCTGCGGGTTAGCTGTGTCTTATAAAGCTTCAGTGTGGTGACTGATGGGGACCCGGCGAGATCAGAGAACTGTTCGTCGGTCAGTTGCGAATCGTGCCATGCCAAGTAATACAGATGAGGCAACCGGCTGAGACCAGTGGCTCGAACGGTATCGGAGAGTGCTCCCACCAGCTCAAGTTGTGTGAGCTGTTGCATTTGCTCCAGCGTCTGAACGGCTGCTTGATCAAAGGGCCCTTTGATCTGAGACAACTCGTTGAGGTTCGGATTGCGTGCGAGCGCCTCATAGTGCCGGTGAGTGAGTTGCCGGGGACGACCGAACTCGAGGACTCCGAAGTGCTGGGTTTCGCACAGCGTCAGCAACGCCTCGTCAGACACATAGCTGCCATCACTGAATGTGATGTGATAAATCGATGGCAGGCGAACAAGCAGGCTCGATTGACGCTCAGTGAGTGGTTCCAGCACGTTAACGAAGAGAGGTTGGTCAACGATTCGTGAATCCCAGACCTCGTGCGTCTGATTGCCCAGCCACACGGGCATCCAGACGGGGTATCGCCCCACTCCGAGGATATCGACTTCAATGCCAGGTGATGCTTCAAGTTCGGCCAGCGCCAGCGCCCGCCGATGCTCGATCCAAGCTCCACACCCCACCCACAACAGCAGTGCGGTTACTCCCCCGATGATCAACAACCACCACGGACTCTTCAGCCACGACCAAAGTCGGGGATGCTCAGCGTCAACGGATGATGTCTCTGAATCCTGCATGAACGTTGGCTCCCACGACCCAGCTCAGGTCCGCGCAGCAGACCGGCGGATCTCTACGCCAGCAGTTCCTGAACGACGTGGCCATGGACGTCGGTCAGACGGAAGTCGCGGCCGGCGTAATGGTAGGTGAACTTCTCGTGATCGAAGCCCATTAGCTTCAGGATCGTCGCCTGCAGATCATGCACGTGGACGGGGTTCTCGACGGCTTTGAAGCCGAACTCGTCAGTCGCGCCGTGCACGTAGCCGCCCCGCACACCGCCGCCGGCCATCCAGGTGGTATAGCCCCAGTGATTGTGATCGCGGCCATTGATCTTGCCCGCGTTGGATCCTTGCTTCGGCAGTTCCACAACCGGCGTGCGACCGAATTCACCGCCCCAGATCACCAGCGTCTCTTCCAGCAGTCCGCGCGCCTTGAGGTCTTTGAGTAGAGCACCAATCGCTTGATCGCACTGTTGAGCCAGGCGGCGGTGATTGACTTCGATATCATCATGGTTGTCCCACGGCTGACCCTCGCCGTGCCAGACCTGCACGAACCGCACGCCGCGTTCGATCAGGCGGCGGGCAATCAGAATTTGCCGAGCCTGCGTGCCCGGGCCGTACATATCGAGGATGTGCTTCGGCTCGCGGCTGACATCAAACGCGTCTTCCGCTTCCTGCTGCATGCGGAAGGACAGCTCGAACGATTCGATGCGCGATTCCAGTTGAGGATCGAAGCCACGCTTCTCCAAGTGTTTCTCATTCAGCTTGCGCAACAGATCCAGTTGCCGCCGCTGATTCGCCATTGAGAGCGAATCGTTGCGAATATTCTCAATGAGTTTATCAATTTCAGTATGTTTGGTATCAAGGTAAGTGCCTTGATACACACCGGGTAGAAAACCCGCCTGCCAGTTCTGTGATTCCTGAATGGGGTATCCACCTGGGCACATCGCGATGAAGCCGGGCAGATTCTGGTTCTCGCTGCCGAGACCATAGGTCAGCCACGAACCCATGCTGGGCCGCACCTGGCGCGGATCACCGCAGTTGAGCAGCAGCAACGAGGGTTCATGATTCGGAACGTCGGCGTGCATCGAACGGATGATGCAGAGGTCGTCCACGCACTGAGCCACGTTGGGAAACAGGTCACTGACCGGAATGCCGCTGTCGCCATACTGCCGGAAACGATACGGCGAGCCGAAGGCGGCACCCGTTGGACGCTCGGTTCGCAGGTTCTGAGTTGGCAATGGTTTGCCGTGCCATTCGTTGAGTTTGGGCTTTGGATCGAATGTATCCACATGTGATGGTCCGCCGTTGGCGAACAGATGAATCACCCGCTTCGCGCGCGGTTCGAAGTGCGGAAACTTCGGGGATAGAGGGTTGATCGGCGCGTTCGCGGCCTGCACTTCCGGCGTCAGCAAACCCGCCTGATCCATGACTCCCATCAGGCCGAGCGCGCCCATTCCGATGCCGCTGCGTTGCAGAACTTCTCTTCGACTCAACATTGCGAATGACTCACAGAAAGCTGAAAGCGATCACGCCAACGGTCTGCGCCGACCTGTTGACGAGGATTCGATGATTGTATGGCAAACCTGCTTATGAAACACGTTGGAGTGAAACAGGCGTCAGACGCCGGGACTTCCGCTTGTAAAGCGACACGATGGAGACACCAGCTGCAGAACCCAGAAACGCGCCGACGATGCCCCAGAACCATGCATGCTCGTAGATATCGTTAAACATACCCATGACCGCAGCTTCGACGGTGCGATATTCGGCGCAGATCATCCGTTGAGGTACCAAGGACAGCATTACAGCTCCGGCCACACCTGTCAGAAACACCTCGCGGCGTTGGAGAGCAAAGGCGGAAACCGCAACCAGCACCGTGATAACCAGCAACGGTATCACGTGCATGGCGAACTTGATGTCTTCAACCTCGATCATACCCATTTCCCAATACCTCATGGGTTCCGCTGCTGACCTTCACGTTAACGATTGAGGAGGGGCGGAATCGAGACCTCTCAAAAGGTTTGAAAGGCGAACGTCGTGAGCTCGACAAGGGAGTTGAAGGCGGGCGAGATTGCCATCTTCACGTAGCGGCGATCGGCTGAGACCACCGCCGCGACGGACAGCGTGACGCCGTCGTTGATCACGCTGATGACGGGTTGATAGCCAATGCCGAAACCGGTCTGAGCGGCCACCGAGCGTACGTTGCCGAATGCTCCCTGATTGTTCGCGAACTGATAGGCCACGTGCTGTTGAGCCGACTGAGCGCCGCGAAAGAGCTTCGCCATCACTTCATGCTGAGGCGTCCGCCGCGCAGCTTGCTCTTCGGACAGCGGGGCCGCCAGCGCCTTCTCGCGACGCCCTTTGTCCAGACGCAGAACAACAGGCTTGGTGTCTTTGTCGAGCGGCACTGTCATCTTCTCAACAGCCTCCTGCGGACTGCCCGCGTGCCGTGTAATGATCAACCGGCATTGCTTGCCGACGATGTTGCCATCGCCCACCTTGATTCGCACTCGATACTCACCTGAGCCGCCGCGGACGCAGACATATTCGTCGTACGTGTCCTTGTTCTTGCCGCCCTGACCATCATGGGTCAGGACACCTCCACCCTGAGACAACGGGGTACTCAACGAGCAAACCGTCTTGAATGGCTCTTCGACCGTCAGGTCCAAGTCGCCGTCGCCAGCCCATTCCAGGCGGACAATCAAGTCGCGGCGCTTCGCTTCAGCGAGAGCAGACTTCAGTCTTAGAGCATCGTCCTTGCGACCGGCTTTTGTCAGCTCGGCGATCGCGTCGTTGGCAACGTCTTCGGCATCGCGATGTCGCTTCTCACGATCTCGCGTCCAGGCGTTGGTGAGAATACCCGTCGACGCCCACTCGATCGCTTCATAATCCTTCAACTGCTGCGCGAGCTTCAAACCGAGAACATACGGCTCGGGACGATTAGGCTCGAGCACCGAGGCTTGCCGATACAACTTCAACGCGGGATTCGCGCCCCCGATTTCCGCCAGATAAGCCGCAGACAGCAGCAGATTCAGCACGTCATTGCCGCGCAAATCGATCGCGGACAGCATCACGCGATCGATGTCCTTTTCGTCGCGCTTATCCAGCTTCATCGAGTACGCCAGCACGTCGTACATCCACACCTGAGATTGACCGGTCGCTAATGCGGCCTCAATCAGGCTGATGACTTCGCCATACTTCTTCGCTTTGAAGAGTTTATCAACGGCACCCCTGACAACTTTGGGATCACGTTCTTTCGCGCTGAAGTACTGAAACCACTCCTCGTCAGGATCACCCGCTCGCGGCTGTTTCGCTGCGGGAGTTTGCTTTGGTGCCGGTGGTTCAGCGGTCTTCGATGGCTCTTTCTGAGTCGTCAAAACAGACGAGGACCGCGACGATGATTTCGTCAGCGGTCCTCGTTGAGTTTCACTGCCTTCGCGAGCTTGCTTAGTCGATTCAGCGACTACGGTTTTTTTTTGCCCGTTGGAGCATCGTCCTTCACCTGAGCAAACCCGGCGAATGGCTTCGTCGGACGTACGGCAGCCTCTTCCTTCAGGATGCCATCCAGGATGTTGTTCAATTCAGGGTCAGCATTCTCTGCCTTGGGGGCTGCGGGTGCGATGTTCCGCGGAGCAGCCGCAGGCAATGCTTTCGGAGCCACTGGAACAGCCTTCTTGACCGCAGCTTGCGGCGCCTTGCGTTGCGCGACTTGAGGCATCACTGCTGCGGGGACGTTGAAGAAACCGCCACCGCCACCGCCGCCCATCATGCCGCCACCACCGCCGACCTGGCCGCCGCCACCGAGTCCACCACCGAACGCACCACCCAGAGCACCACCGCCAGTACCACCGAGCGACTGAGCGTTCAGGTTGATGACGAGGTCACCCACGGGATACACGCGAGTCTGCAAGCGATTCCCGGCTTCTTCCACGGTCGTGATCATCATCACGTCATTCTGAATGACGTAGGTGAGATTGTGCTCCTTCAACATCAGGTTCAGGATCGAACGCAATGGCACACCGGCAACGGTCAATGTAATTGGAGTATCTTCCGTGATACCGGCTGCTTCGAGAGTCACCTTATCCAGCAGGATCGGGATCTCGTGACGGGATGAAAGATATTCAATCGCGACCTTCAGCGGCTGCTCGACGAACTGCACACTGGACTGATCATCCAGAGCAGCCGTGATTCGCTTCTCAGCACCACTCGACTTGTGCAAGTCGACCGATGCGTATTGCTTACGTCGCTCTGACAGTTGCTTCCAAACTTCCGGAGCCGGCCAGCGAATTGGCGGCTCGTCCGGGAAGGACACGTGCGAACGCTCGACCTGTTCCAGAGTTTCCAGGAACCGGTCCGCCCGCAGATTACGCAGGTAGTAGGCCACATACAGCTGACGTGCAGCCACCGCGCCGGTCTTCGCCGCCGTCGCCGTACCATTGCCGGGACGCAAGTTAAGCGCCACGTTGGCAACCGCTTCTGCTTCACCATAAGCACTGGGGTTGCCGCGAGCCGCTTCATCCAGCAGAGCCCGCACGCGATCAATCAATTGCTCCATGCGTTCGTCGTCCAGCTGCATTTGAGCAATCAATCGCTTCTGAGCTTCGTTGGCCGCAACTCGCTCGCGCTGCCGAATCTGACGCTCCTCTTGTACTTCTTTCTGCCCCTTGATATCAGCCAGCACCCCTTGCAATCGCTTGAGCAAGTTGAGCCGCACATCCGGGTCCATGTCCTCAGTAGAAGACACTGCTCCCTGAGCCTTCTTCAGCAGGTTGATACTGGCGTCCGGATCTTCAGCACCCAGTGCACGAGCGGACTCAATAGTTCGCTCAACCTGCAACCGCATGTGCTGAGTGATGATCTCGGTCTTCGCTTCCATCTGACCGATCAACGCACCCGCTTCCTGGCGAGTATCACCCGTAGTCGACGCGGCGTCTGAGGGATCCTGAGCTTCCGCAGGCTGTGAAACCAGCTTTGTCTTCAGCTTGGTCGCCGAAGCCAGCAATCGACTCGCACCTTCGTTTTTGGGATCAATCTCGCGAATCGCCTTACCGGCCGCTTCTGCCTTCTTGAGGTCATGATCAAACAGCGCGGCGTCACCAATAATATTCAATTGATTGACACGCGCAGCGAATTCCGATTTGGCAATATCAAGTAATTTCGTACCAGCGAAGGGAACATTGAGCGGCTCTTGCTCGGCTCGTTGCACCAGAGTCGACACGAATGTCTGATCGTCCTGAACCTGGTCAGCA
This sequence comes from uncultured Planctomycetaceae bacterium, assembly GCA_964386705.1. Classification (GTDB taxonomy): domain Bacteria; phylum Planctomycetota; class Planctomycetia; order Planctomycetales; family Planctomycetaceae; genus AM-0621. The sequence continues at coordinate 3,334 of CAYLTY010000021.1, read as the reverse complement.
CCAATGGACCAGCTCAGCTTCGTTGCTCCTTGAGACACGCTGATCTGGGTCGGAATCTGGCCCTTGCCGAGCAAGACGGTCTCGCGGTCGCTACGAATCGGCAGCGGTTCTGCCGGGAACAATCTCGTCCGGGCTCCTTCCACTCGGATCTCCGAGGGATAGAACACCGAGGCCGTTGCCGATTTGGCGAGCTGCTGTCCTGCCGCCGACGCCGCAACTTCACCGTCATCCAGGTTGACCACACCGCCACTCAAATTGGCGAGCATACCCAGCAGCTGCAGATCGCGTTTTGGTCCGACCGCAAAGCTGTTGAATGGAACATGGCGGCTGCGGAGCTGACCGACGATCGCCTTCATCTCCGTTTCCTGAAGGAGATTCAGCGAACTGAAACCGTCACCCACATAGACCAGGGTCGTCGATCGACCTGGTTGTACCGCGGCAATGGCAGCGTTCAGAGCCTTGCCCAGATCCGTCGCACCCAGTGGAGCACGGCGAGCCAGTCGCTGATAAGCCTTCGTAGCATCGACACTCGAAGCTGCGACGAAGCCGTCGGTCAGTTCCTTGGGCTCGACGTCCACTCCCAGCAGGCGAATGCGGTCGGTGGCGGGGAGGGCTTTCAAAAACGATTCCAGCACGGCGAGCGCCTGCTTGCGATGCTCACCCGTCTGACTGGCAGATGTATCAAACAAGACAACGTGGTCACGCTCCGTCGAGACCTCTCCAGCTGATTTAGCTTCCAGCACGAGAGCGAAGGATGTTTCACCGGAATCCGCCCGGTACTGCAGCACGCGACTGGCTGGTGCTCGGTCCGCGGCCAGCACCTGCTGACTCGCCATACCGGCGACACACAAGCCAAACGCGGCGAAACTGGTGACCTTTAGAAGCATTGGCACTCTCCGACAGGCCAGACTTTGGAAGCAGTTGGTTTGCTAGGCCAGGAACCAACCGCACAGGAAGTGCGAGGGGACATGCAGACTCGGTTACCTCATGGCAACAGCCGCGCGGCAACCCGACGTGTGAGAGGAAGGCGGATCATAAACCCAATCATCCGACACTGAGAGAGATTTTTCCGCACTCCGACCATCTTTCCAGCCCCGAATGGGTTTCTGCAACCAGAATCCCCCGACGTCAAGCGGGTTCGACACGTCACGCAGATCTGCTCAGTTGCTCCGACAAGGCAATTTCCCGCTGACCCGACCGCGGGACACGCCTCTAACGTCCGTTCGGCGCCTCCCGATCCGGTAAAGCGATCCGGCCTCAAACTTCTCCCAGTCGTTGAGACTCGGCCCGTATCGCCGCTTCTCGGCACGATCCGAGGCTGGAAAACCAAACCTGATCGGCTCAGCCTGCCAAACTTCCACAATCCGCAACACGCCTGGCAGCTGCGATGACTACACACATGAAGCCGCCTTAGACTCTGAGGCGCCACCGGAATGGAAAGGTTCTTGTTCAGCCGGCAGTCCATTCACGGGTGCTTTATCGACCTCGCTGACAACCGCACTCTGGTTGCATGTACGGTTTGCCTGCTCGCCAAATAGAAACTTCTGCTGATGACTGATCTCCGTCCAGGCCGCTACCGACATTTCAAGGGCAACGAATACACGGTTATTGGAATCGTGCGACACAGCGAGTCACTCGAGGAGCTTGTCCTGTACCGGCAGGAATACGGCGATCATGGTCTCTGGGTTCGCCCGGTAGATATGTTCCTGGAGACGGTCGAAGTTCAAGGACAGATTGTTCCTCGGTTCCAGTATCTTGGTCCAGAGACCGAGGCCACTTGACAGCCTGAGGTGCATCGTCATGTACGAAAATCAAGAGTATTTCATCGGCTGGGGAACCTTATCGCTCATCAATGCAGGGCTCGCGCAGTCGAAGGGCCGCAGCGGCTTGCTCTGGTGGCTCATCTCGATGTTGCTTGGCCCCATTGCCACGTTGTTGATTGTCGTCTTGCCGAAACAGCCTCAAATGCCTTGAGCCCAAAGGTCCAACAAGAAGTAGAGAGGCGCTGCATTCATGCAGAGCTCTGAACTGATTCGTCATGAATCCGATTGCTTGGGCATCTTATGGGACTATTTGATTTCTTCTTCGGTGGTCGCAAACGTTCGAACGTCACCGTGGTGCCCGATCGTATCTGGCTCAACAACTCGGCGAAATTAAGGGGTATCAGCCGGGACGTTCTCGCTCAACAAGAATCGAGGGTGGTTGGTGTACTGCTCGTAGCTCACTTCGAGGATGTCCTTGAGGAACTTTCGAAAATCGCCGTAGAGAATGGCCACATTCCTATCAAAGCCTGTCTGGCAAAAGACCTCTCAGCGGATGTCGCCGCAGAATGGCCGATGAGCGATTCGGCCACACTCGCCATCATCGTTGGTGAACGCCATCCGCTGCCCAAACACGACCAATTGCTAGGGCAATTCGCAGAGAGTCTTCCCATCCAGGTTCGCTTGATCACACACCTCTCGCTGGCAGACCCGTTCATGCAGCAGTTCGCCGGGGAATGGCTGGAGAACTTGCTCAAAGGAATGGGCATGACTGAAGACGAAGCCATCGAAAGTCAGATGGTCTCACGGCGAATCAAGGCGGCTCAATTGAAGATCGAGCAAGAAGCGTTTGGCGATTCCGCCGCCCACTCTGCCGCCGAATGGCTAGCCGCCAACCTGCCCGGGATCGGGCGAGATTCCTGACCAGCCTGCGCCCGAAGTTCACCACGCGTTAAGCCCGCCGGACACCCATCCGAGCTTCAAGATGTGGCGTCCTCTTTTTTTTCTTGGCTGCGGAGAAAGCGAGCACTTATGTTCCCAATTGCCAGTAACTGTCCGTGACTAGCGGATATCGTCGTCGGGCTGACTTCGGCCGTACGACAAATGTCCTTGTAGAGCTGACAGCCAATTCAAGCTGAGGGAGCAACCAAGTGAATCATCGAGGGCTTTATCCGACGGGCGCGGGGATGCACTGTCTCTGGAATCAGGCCGCGTTCACTGCGGTGAAGGACTATGACTCGTGGGCGAAGGAGCTTGAGCAAGACAAGGATATTGAACGACACATCCGTGCTGGAGACTTCGTGCCTCTGAACATCGGCTCTGATGGTGCGATGGAGATCGAGGTCCGCGTGGGCACGCCAGAGACGCCAGCCACGCTGAACGAACGCGAAACGCAGTACCTGATCGTTGCTTCTCAGCCGTACCTGCTGCGATCGGACGGAGCGATCGGCGTCAGCGGCATCGAAGAGGTTTCGTACCCCGTTTCGCGACGTGCCGGTTCTTTATCTTTGCCAGCCGGGTGTGACTTGCCCCCAATTTTAGTTCCAGGGTTTATGAGAGTTCGGGTTGGGTAA